>DATEJJ010000621.1:0-2261 GCA_035278125.1 Rugosimonospora sp. | reverse complement strand
CTCCCGGCCGGGGATGTCGAAGATCACCGAGTCCCACGAGGCGGCCGCCACCGACTCCGGGTACTGCCGCAGGCAGCGGCCGCGGAAGTAGGCGCGGGTGTCCTCGGGCGGGTTCTCGATGGCCCGGTTCACGGTCGCGTCGTCGGTGAGCCGCACCATCCGGCCCCGGGCCGCGAGCCGGTTGTACAGACCGCGGTCAGGACGCACATCGGCGTACTGGAGGTCGACGAGCTCCAGCCGCGGATTGTCCCAGGCCAGGCCGTCGCGGGTCCGGTACCCTTCGAGCAGTTCGAGCTTGGCCACCCAGTCGAGCTCACGGGACAGCAGCATCGGGTCCTCGGCCAGCCGGTTCAGTACCGACTCCCAGCGGTCGAGCACGTCGGCGGTGATGTCGTCGACGTCGTCGCCGTACTTGTCCTGGGTGTACTTGCGGGCCAGCTCGAGGTACTCGGCCTGGAGCTGGACGGCGGTCATCTTCCTGCCGTCCTTGAGGGTGACCAGGCGGCGGCAGGACGGGTCGTGCGAGATCGCGCGGAGCTCGGCCACCGGCGCCTCGATCGACAGGTCGGCGCTCAGGAACTTGTCCTCGATCATCGCCAGGACCAGCGCGGTCGTGCCGACCTTGAGGTAGGTGGAGATCTCGCTCAGGTTAGCGTCGCCGATGATCACGTGCAGCCGCCGGTACTTCTCCGGGTCGGCGTGCGGCTCGTCCCTGGTGTTGATGATCGGCCGCTTGAGCGTGGTCTCCAGGCCGACCTCGACCTCGAAGAAGTCGGCGCGCTGGCTGATCTGGAAGCCTGATCCCCGGCCGTCGGCGCCGATGCCGACCCGGCCGGCCCCGCAGACCACCTGGCGGGAGACGAAGAACGGGACCAGGTGCCTGACGATGTCCGCGAACGGCGTGCCGCGGCGCATCAGGTAGTTCTCGTGCGAGCCGTACGAGGCACCCTTGTTGTCGGTGTTGTTCTTGTACAGCTGGATGGGCGCGCTGCCCGGCACGGTCGCGGCCTTGGCCGCGGCCTCCGCCATGACCCGCTCGCCGGCCTTGTCCCAGATCACCACCGACAGCGGGTTCGTGCACTCCGGCGCCGAGTACTCCGGGTGCGCGTGGTCGACGTACAGCCGGCCGCCGTTGGTCAGGATGACGTTGGCCAGGCCCAGGTCCTCGTCGGTGAGCTGCGAGGAGTCAGCCGCCTCGCGGGTCAGGTCGAAGCCGCGCGCGTCCCGCAGCGGGTTCTCCTCCTCGAAGTCCCAGCGGGCCCGCCGAGCCCGGGCGGCGGTGGCCGCCTGGTACGCGTTGACGATCTGGGATGAGGTCACCATCGCGTTCGCGCCAGGCTGGCCGGGCACAGAGATGCCGTACTCGGTCTCTGTGCCCATCACGCGAAGAACGCTCATGTCAAGCAGCCTAGTGCCGTTACGGGCAGAGATGACACGCGGATACTGTTTCCTTACTGCGATAGAGCCGTCAGAGGTACTGCCCGGTGTTGGCCACCGTGTCGATCGACCGGCCCGCCTCGGTCCCGGTCTTGCCGGAGACCAGGGTCCTGATGTAGACGATGCGCTCGCCCTTCTTGCCGGAGATCCGGGCCCAGTCGTCGGGGTTGGTGGTGTTCGGCAGGTCCTCGTTCTCGCTGAACTCGTCGACGCACGCGGCCAGCAGGTGGCTGACCCTCATGCCCTTCTGGTGGGTGTCGAGGAAGTCCTTGATGGCCATCTTCTTGGCCCTCGCGACGATGTTCTCGATCATCGCGCCTGAGTTGAAGTCCTTGAAGTACAGCACTTCCTTGTCACCGTTGGCGTAGGTGACCTCGAGGAACCTGTTCTCCTCGGACTCGGTGTACATCCGCTCCACCGTGCGCTGGATCATGGCGTCCACGCACGCCTGCGGCGAACCGCCGTGCTCGGCCACGTCGTCGGGGTGCAGCGGCAGTTCCTTCAGCACGTACTTGGAGAAGATGTCCTTGGCCGCCTCGGCGTCCGGCCGTTCGATCTTGATCTTGACGTCGAGCCGGCCCGGCCGCAGGATCGCGGGGTCGATCATGTCCTCGCGGTTGGAGGCGCCGATGACGATGACGTTCTCCAGGCCCTCCACGCCGTCGATCTCCGACAGCAGCTGGGGCACGATCGTGTTCTCCACGTCGGAGGACACGCCCGAGCCGCGGGTGCGGAAGATCGAGTCCATCTCGTCGAAGAACACGATGACCGGCATGCCCTCGCTGGCCTTCTCCCTGGCCCGCTGGAACACCAGCCGGATGTGC
>DATEJJ010000620.1:0-2646 GCA_035278125.1 Rugosimonospora sp. | reverse complement strand
CGCCCGGTATGCGGCGATGGAGGAGTATTTCGACCGGTCCGGGCCGGATGGCCGGATCATGATGTGCGGAACCGCGTCGGTGCAGATCAACCTGGACGCCGGGCGGCCGGGGGACGGGCCGGGCAGCGTGCCGCACCGCTGGGCAGTGGCGCACGCGATCGGGCCGGTCCTGGTGGCCGCGTTCGCGAACTCGCCGCACCACGCGGGCCGGGCCACCGGGTGGAAGTCCACCCGGCAGGCGGTGTGGTCCCGGCTGGACCGGTCCCGGTGCGGGCCGGTCGGCGGCACCGACCCGCGGGCGTCCTGGGCGCGGTACGCGCTGGATGCCCAGGTGATGTGCGTACGCGGGGACGACCCGTGGCAGGTGCCGGCCGGGCTCACCTTCCGCGACTGGCTCGCCGGTGCCGGCACCCGTCCCGCCGCCGCCGACGACCTGGACTACCACCTGAGCACGCTGTTCCCGCCGGTACGGCCGCGGCGCTGGCTGGAGCTGCGCATGGTGGACGCGCAGCCGGGCGAGGACGGGTGGGTGGTACCGCTGGCGGTCGCCGTCGGGTTGATCGAGGACGAGACGGCGGCCGACCGCGCCCTCGACGCGACCAGGGCTTCCGGTCCGGAACACCCGGGGCCCTGGCTGCGCGCCGCCCGGGACGGGCTGGCCGATCCGGAGCTCCGGGTGGCCGCGTCGGCCTGCTTCGGCGCGGCGCTGGGCGGGCTAGGCCGGCTCGGTGCGCCGCCCGAGGTGGTCGCCGAGGTCGAGCAGTTCGCCGAACGCTACGTCGCCCGCGGCCGGTGCCCGGCCGACGACCACCTCGCACCCGTGGCGTGCGAGCCGACCGTCCTGGAGGTACTCAGGTGATCACCGCAGCCGGCATTCACGCCGCACTGTCCCGGGCCCGCGACCGCAGCACCGGGCTGACGTCCTGTGTGGACGATCACGACCTGACCACGCAGCACTCGCCGCTGATGTCGCCGCTGGTGTGGGACCTGGCGCACATCGGCAACCAGGAGGAGCTGTGGCTGCTGCGCGCGGTCGGCGGGCAGGAGCCGATGCGGCCCGAGATCGACGACCTTTACAACGCCTTCGAGCACCCGAGGGCGGAGCGGCCGACGCTGCCGCTGCTGAGCCCGGCCGAGTCGCGCGGATACATCGCGACCGTGCGCGGGCGCGCCGAGGACCTGCTGGAGCGGGTCCAGCTGCGTGGCGATCCACTGGTGGAGCAGGGGTTCGCGTTCGGGATGATCGCCCAGCACGAGCAGCAGCACGACGAGACCATGCTGGCCACGCACCAGCTGCGTACCGGGCCCGCGGTGCTGTCCGCGCCGCCACCACCCGCGGCGGACTGGGCGGGGCCGGCGGAGGTCCTGGTCCCGGCCGGAGAGTTCAGCATGGGTACGTCGACCGAGCCCTGGGCGCTGGACAACGAGCGCCCGGCGCACCCGGTACACGTGCCCGCGTTCTGGATCGACCCGGTACCGGTGACCAACGCCGCGTACCAGGAGTTCATCGCCGGCGGCGGGTACCAGCGGCCCGAGTTCTGGTCGCCCGACGGGTGGGCGCACCGGCAGCGGGCCGACCTGACCGCCCCGCTGTTCTGGTGGCGCGAGGGCGGCACCTGGCTACGCCGCCGGTTCGGCCACGTGGAGCCGGTACCGGCGGACGAGCCGGTGCTGCACGTGTGCTGGTACGAGGCGGAGGCGTACGCGGCCTGGGCCGGGCGGCGGCTGCCCAGCGAGGCGGAGTGGGAGAAGGCGGCCCGGTACGACCCCGCGACCGGGCGGTCCCGCCGGTACCCGTGGGGTGACGGGGACCCGGCACCGGAGCACGCCAACCTCGGCCAGCGGCACCTGCGCCCGGCGCCGGTGGGCGCCTACCCCGCCGGAGCCTCCCCGCTCGGCGTGCGGCAGTTGATCGGCGACGTGTGGGAGTGGACGTCCTCGCACTTCACCGGGTACCCCGGCTTCGCCGCGTTCCCGTACCAGGAGTACTCGGAGGTGTTCTTCGGCACCGACCACCGGGTACTGCGCGGCGGCTCGTTCGGCACCGACCCGGTCGCCTGCCGCGGGACGTTCCGCAACTGGGACTACCCGATCCGGCGGCAGATCTTCGCCGGCTTCCGCACCGCCCGGGACGCGGCGCCCGGCGAGGGCGCGTAGATGTGCCGGCACCTGGCGTACCTGGGCCCGCCGGTGACGCTGAGCGCGGTGCTCGTCGATCCGCCGCACAGCCTGTACCGGCAGTCCTGGGCGCCGCGCCGGCAGCGGTACGGCACGGTCAACGCGGACGGGTTCGGCGTGGGCTGGTACGCCGAGGGCGACCCGCTGCCGGCCCGGTACCGGCAGGCCGTCCCGATCTGGGCCGACCCGTCGTTCGCGGACGTCGCCCGGGTCACCCGTACCCGCGCCCTGCTGGCCGCGGTCCGCTCCGCCACCGAGGGCACCGCACCCGACGCGTCGGCAGCCGCACCGTACCGGCACGGGCGCTACCTGTTCAGCCACAACGGCGCGGTCACCGGCTGGCCGAAGTCCACAGTGGAGCTTGCTGCCGGCCTGCCCGCCGATCTGCTGCTGGACCTGGAGTCGCGCACCGACTCGGCACTGCTCTGGGCACTGGTGCGGCACCGCCTGGCCGCCGGCGAGCCACCC
>DATEJJ010000619.1:0-2180 GCA_035278125.1 Rugosimonospora sp. | reverse complement strand
CAGGGCCAAGCCGGCAGCCGCGGCAGCCGCGGCAGCGGCGGGCGCCGGTAGGACTCGGGGCCGGTCCGTGCCGCCGCTCGTGCGGGAGGCCGGATCGACCGAGGTCGGCACCGCCGTCCGATATCTCGTGACCCTGGGTGGTGGCGTCGCGCTGTCCCTGCCCGCTCCGCCCGACCCGGCCGACCTGGACGCCGTCCGGGCCGCGGCCGCACCCCTGCTCGAACTGCTCGCCGACCGTGGCCTGACGACGACGAAGGAGCCCGACGATGATCATCTCGCGCATTGACCAGATCCCCGACGAGCAGGTGGCGCCCGCCGGCGAGGCCGGTATCGGCACCCTGCGCACCGAGCGCGGCAACCTGCCGCTGCACCGCCTGGACGTCCGCGCGACCATCACCGGCCTGTCCGCCGGGATCGAGGTGGTGCAGGGCTTCCGCAACGGGTACGGCGTACCGCTGGAGGCGACGTACGTGTTCCCGCTGCCGGACCGCGCCGCGCTCACCCGGATGGCGCTGACCGCGGGCGACCGCACCATCGAGGGGGTACTGCGCGAGCGGGGCCAGGCGCGGGCGGAGTACCAGCAGGCGGTCGAGGCCGGGCAGCGCGCCGGTATCGCCGAGGAGGAGCGGCCCGACGTGTTCACCCTGCGGGTCGGCAACATCCTGCCGGGCGAGGAGGTGACCGTGTCGCTCACGCTGGCCGGGCCACTGTCGTTTGTGGACGGTCAGGCGGAGTTCCGGTTCCCGCTCGTGGTGGCGCCCCGGTACATCCCGGGTACGCCGGTGCCGGGGGACCAGGTGGGGGACGGGTACGCGCACGACACGGACCAGGTACCCGACGCGTCCCGGATCACGCCGCCGGTACTGCTGCCCGGGTTCCCGAACCCGGTGGCGCTCGCCATCGAGGTGCGGCTGGACCCGGGCGGGCTGCCGCTGTCCGGTGTCGCGTCCAGCCTGCACGCGGTCACCGGGTCGGACGGGGTCATCGCGATCCGGCCGGGGGAGCGGGTCGACCGGGACTTCATCCTGCGACTGTCCTATGGGGACGGTGCGGTACGCGACGCGCTCGTGCTGGTACCCGACGCGGACGGGGCGGAGGGCACGTACCAGCTGACGGTGCTGCCCCCGACCACGGCGGCGCCGGGCGTCGCGCGGGACGTGGTGCTGGTGCTGGACCGCTCGGGCAGCATGGGCGGCTGGAAGATGGTGGCCGCCCGGCGCGCCGCCGCCCGCATCATCGACACGCTGACCACCGCCGACCGGTTCGCCGTGCTCACCTTCGACAACGTGGTGGAGCGCCCGGCCGGCCTGCCCGCGGGCCTGGCCCCGGGTACCGACCGCAACCGGTTCCGGGCGGTCGAGCACCTGGCCGGTACCCAGGCGCGGGGCGGCACCGAGCTGCTCAACCCGCTGCGCCAGGCGCTCGATCTGCTGCGGCAGCAGGGGCCGGCCGCGGACCCGCCGCGCGACCAGGTGCTGGTGCTGGTGACCGACGGGCAGGTCGGCAACGAGGACCACATCCTGAGGGAGGTCAGCGGCGCGCTGCGCGGGATCCGGGTCCACACGGTCGGCATCGACCAGGCGGTGAACGCGGGCTTCCTGGGCCGGCTGGCCTCGGTCGGCGGCGGGCGCTGCGAGCTGGTCGAGTCCGAGGACCGGCTGGACGCGGCGATGGACCACATCCACCGGCGTATCGCCACGCCCGCGGTGACGGTCGCCGCGGTGGCGCCCAGCGGGCTCGACCTGGTCGCCGGCAGCGCCGCCCCGGCCCGCACCCCGCACCTGTTCGCCGGGGTACCGCTGGTCGTCGCCGGCCGCTACCGGGGACCGGCCGGCGGCTCGATGACCATCACCGGGAGCACCCCGGACGGCGACCGCTGGGAGCGCGCGATCCCGGCGACCACAGTGGACAATCCGGCGGTCACCGCGATCTGGGCGCGCGGGCACCTGCGCGACCTGGAGGACCGGTACGCCGCCAGCGGCACGCCGGAGCTGGAGCAGCAGATCGTGGCCACCTCGCTGCGGTACGGGGTGCTGTGCCGGTTCACCGCGTACGTGGCCGTGGACATCCGGGTGGTCACCGAGGGCGGTACCCCGCACCGGGTGATCCAGCCGGTCGAGCTGCCCGGCGGCTGGGTACCCCCGGCTCCGGCGGCGGTACCGGTGCTGATGATGGCCGCG
>DATEJJ010000618.1:0-4296 GCA_035278125.1 Rugosimonospora sp. | reverse complement strand
AGCGGTCGGGTGTCGACCAGGCCGAGCCGCGCGGCCAGGGCGTCGGACACGCCGGGCGCGGCCACGTCGGCGTTGGTGTGCGCGACGTACAGGGCGACCCCGGCGCGGATCATGCGATGGATGATCCGGCCCTGGTACGTGACGGGCGCGACGCTGGAGACACCGCGCAGCAGCAGCGGGTGGTGCGTGACCAGCAGGTCGGCACCGGATGTGACGGCCTCCTCGACGGTCTCGGGGACGCAGTCCACGGCCAGCAGCACCCGGTTGACCGGCGCGTCCGGCTCGCCGAGGACCAGGCCCACCCGGTCCCACTCCTCGGCCCAGGCCGGCGGGTAGCGCCGCTCCAGCCACGCCAGGACGTCCGCCAGCAAACAAGCCACGGCCGCGAGGTTACCAGCGGACCACCCGGTTGCGACCGGCCTGGGCGAGCGCGGGCAGGGTCAGGTGCCACGGGAAGCTGTCCGCGTGGGCGTCGCCGGTGCCCGGTGGGTGCAGCGTGACCACGTCCGGGCCGAACAGGATGACCACGCCCCAGCCGCGCAGCCGCTCGACGTTCTCCACGAACGCCGGATGCCGGGCCATGGCGGCGTTCGTGTACGGCATCATCACGATCGGCAGCCCCTTGCCCAGCCCCTCCACCAGCAGCCCGACCGGCAGCGTGTCCGCGATGCCCCCGGCGAACTTGTTGACCGTGTTCGTGGTGGCCGGGGCCACGATGATCGCGTCCGGGTTGGGCAGGACGTCCGGGTCGCCGGGGTTCTTGAACGTGCTGCGCACGGGGTGGCCGGTCTGCGCGGCGAGCGCCGGTACATCGATGAACTTGCGACCGTCCGGCGAGGCGACCACGCATACGTCCCACCGGTCCCGCTTGGCCAGCTCGACCAGCCGACCGACCTCGCGGGCCACCGGCGAACCGCACACGATGACGTAGAGGACCCGCTTCTTCGTACCGTCGGGTGCGGGTGCGTCAGATCCCAACGCCCATGTGCTCGGCGAGTTCGGCGACCGGTGCACTCGGGGTACCTCTTGTTCGGCGGAGGACATCGGACAGCACCTCGTGTGCGATCGGCCGGCACCTGATCTCCGACGGAGCGAGTCGGTCGCCCTCCAGAAGCATCTCACTCGCCCGCTCCACGTCGCCCACCTGTGCCAGCCCCCGGGACAGGTCCACGAAGTGGTTGGCGCGGCGCTCCGGCATCAGCGCCAGGAACGATCCGTGGTCCATGTGGTCGTGCGTCTCCACCGCGAGCCGGCCCTCACCCAGCTCCACGGCGGCCGCCGCCCGGTGCAGGTCCACATTGGTCGGCCCGAACGACGTCCAGTAGTGGTTCTGGTCGCCGCCCAGCGCCTGCGCGGCCTCGTCCGCGCCGTTGAGCAGATCCCGCACGGTCGCGCTGTCGCCGATACGCGCGGCCGCCATCGCGCCCTGGAGCAGGAGCATGCCGTACACCGAAAGCTTTTCGGGGCTGGTCGACTCGGCGTGCGAGGGGGCCAACCGGTTGGCGATGTTGACGTTGACTTCGAGCGCCGGCCGGGCCCGGCCCAGCGCGAGCAGCGCGCTGCCCACCCGGTAGGTGGCGGTACCGGCGAGCAGGTGGTCGCCGGCCCGCTGCGCCACCGCCACCGACCGGTCCGCGGCCAGCCATGCCAGCTCCAGCTCGCCCAGCTTGCGCAGGACCGACGAGGCGATCTGGTACACCTGCCCGAGCAGGTGCCCGGCCTCGCGCGCGGAATCCGTTGTGGCGAAACCGGTGTCGGCGGCCTGCGCGTCGCGTAACAGCTTCGGCAGGGTACGCGCCAGGACGCCGTACTTCGCGTGCTGGTAGGTCAGCCAGGCGTGCCCGACCGCCTTGCGCATCTCCTCGATCGGTGGAGGCTGCGGCGGGTTGCAGAAGAACGCGCTGATCGCGTCGTACCGCTCCAGCGCCGAGCGGATCTCCTCCACCTCGACCTGGTCGATGCAGACAACGTTGCCCTGCCGGCGCTCAGGATCCTTGCCCAGCAACAGTTGTACGTCGACCTGGAGGACATCGGCGATCTCGTAGACGACGGAGAACTTGTCCAGCCGCCGTACCCCGCGCTCGACCTTGTCGACCCAGCTCTTCGACTTCCCGAGCCGATCGGCGAACACCTGCTGCGACATCTTGCGCCTACCGCGCCAGTACGCGACGCGACGGCCTATGGGCAGCTCGTCCACGCCCGCCTCCCCTTCCACTGCCTGTTCGTTCGGTGACCTGGCGGAAATCCCCGTACCTGTGCAGCGGACTGCAGCGCAGTCGCACATCGCGTGCGCCGATCAGTCAGAGGACGCTCGTACGTTCCATTGCAGGATGCACACAGCTCTCTGCTGATAAGAACGATGCGACGCCGCCAGCCGTTACGCCGGTGGAGGGCGGGGAGGATTGGAAATGCGAGCCACCATCGCAAGATTGCGACTGCGCCGCGCTGCGGTACGCCTTGCCGATCACCGTTGGGACGTGCTCCGCGGTGCGTGCTGGGCAACGGACCGGTACCGCTGCGGGCCGGGGTGCGCCACGGTGTCGTGCCATCCGGCGTACACCCACGGCGAGGCGCTGCTGTGGCCGCTGGAAGCCACGCGGGACGCGGGTACCGCCGCCGCGTGGTGGCAGGAGCAGCCGCACACCGTACTGCTGGCCACCGGCGGGGCGCTGGATGTACTGGAGATTCCGGCGTACCTTGGCCGGCCCACGGGATCGGACGCGCGCGGCCCGGTCGCGGCGACCGGCACCGGCCGGTACCTGTTGATGGTGGCGCCGGGTGGCGCGCTGCGCGAGGAGCTGGCCGCGCTGCCGGAGGTGGTACTGCACGGCGCGGGCTCGTGGGTACAGGTACCGCCGGCCACGGCGCCGCACGACGGAGTGCGATGGATCGTGTCCCCGGAAGAGGTGGACTGGCGGCTGCCGGCACCCGCTGTGGTGCAGGGTGAGCTGGCGCGCTCGCTGCCCCGGCTGCGCGAGGTTCCCCGGCCCGGCCGCCGGGCGCTGCGGCAAGCTGCTTGACGTCACCGGTCAGGCAACCGGTGACTTCTCTGCCGGCGGGCAGCGACCGCCCGGCCAGGCGGTCGTTAGTTCGGCTGGAGAGGGGGGTCGCCATGTCAGGTCCCAACGTATTTTCAGGTACTGCCGGGGTCGAGTCCCTGAACGAGGGACCGGATCCACAGCGGTGGGCCGGCACCCGGCCGTCCGGCTCGCGCCCGACCGGAGCCCGACCGTCCGGTACCCGGCCCGCGGGCACGCACCGCCCGGTCCGCGAGCGCTGATACCGGCCTGGTGCCCAGCGTGCCACGCACGTTGTACCGAAAGGGCGGTCCGACTGGTACGACTGGCGGCACGAATCGGGGATTCACCGAGGGCAGCCGGACCGTAGCGTCATCTCCATGAATCGCTTTCGCCTGATCGTGCTCAGCGGGTTGGGCGCGGCGCTGACCTTGGGCGCGTGCGGGCACAACGCCGGCAAGGCGGCGGGTGGCAGCGGCGCGCTCGGCGCCGGGCCGTCCGGCGCACCGGCCTCCGCAAGTGCGGGCACGGGCAATCTTGGCGCGGGGCCGGCGCCGTCGGGCGCGGCCGGTGCCACCCGGCCGGCGGGTCCGTCCGGGCCGCAGATCGTGTATTTCAAGGTGACCGGCAAGCCGAGGTGCCCGGTCGTGGGTACCAGCGACGCCCCGTTCAGCGCGCCGGCCGAGCCGGTGGTGCTGGCGTGGCAGGTGACCGGCGCCAGCGGCGTGGCACTGTCCATTGACGACCCGGGCTTCTATAACGCGCACCACAGCGGCAGCTACGGGAGCTACGGCGCACAGGCGAGTGTGTCATTGTCTTTCCCGTGCGGGGACATCACGAAGCAGCAGACGACACACACCTACACGATCAACACGCTGGGGGACGGCACCCGGGCGAAGACGCTGACCGTGACCGTGCCGACCCGGCCCTGATCGGGGCGTACCTCGGCGCGCTGTTCTCGCTGTCCGGGCGCACCGCCCTGGTCACCGGCGGCAGTTCGGGCATCGGCCTGGCCATGGCTGAGGCCTTCGCGGAGGCGGGTAGCACAGTGCTCATCTGCGGGCGCTCCGAAAAGCGCCTGAAGGAAGCCGGTGCGCGTCATCCGGATTTCCATGTCCGGGTCTGCGACGTGGGCCAGGCGGAGGATCGCCAGACCTTGCTGGCCTGGGTGCAGGACAGGTTCCCGGCGCTCAACGTGCTGGTGAACAACGCCGGCGTGCAGCGCGACATAGACTTGAGCCACGGCCTGGGCGAGTTCCTGGCGGGCGAGAACGAGATA
>DATEJJ010000617.1:0-2424 GCA_035278125.1 Rugosimonospora sp. | reverse complement strand
TGGCCGTGGTGGTCGCCGTCAACGCCGTGATCGGCCTGGCCTACTACGTCCGGATCGCCGCCGCGCTGCTGGCGCCCGACCCGGCGGCGACGGTCGCGCCGGTGCGGCCAGCATCGCGCTGGCCCGTGCTCGCGGCGCTCGGGGCCGCGACCCTGGTCGCGATCGTGGTCGGTGTCGCCCCTCAGCTGGTACTCGCGGCGGTGCGCTGATCGGTCGATCACAGTCAGCGAGCATCCAGGTCGCTCCCAGGTAATCCAAGGGTATCTCTGGGAAGATCATTGAGGATGCCGGTGTTGTGAACGGCATACGAGAGGAGAGACCGTGCACCGCCCTCATAACGGACTCAAGACCGCGGCCCTCCTGGGCCTGCTCACCGGTCTGATCTTGGCCGCCGGTTACGTCTTCGGCGGCTCCGGTGGGCTGATGATCGCCTTCATCCTCTCCCTGGTGATGAACGGCGTCTCCTACTTCTTCTCCGACAAGATCGCGTTGCGGTCGATGGGCGCCCGTCCGGTCACCGAAGCGCAGGCGCCCGGCCTGTACGCCATGGTGCGCGAGCTTTCCGCCTCGGCGAACCAGCCGATGCCGGCCCTGTACGTCAGCCCCGCCGCGCAGCCCAACGCGTTCGCGACCGGACGCAACCCCGCGCACGCGGCGGTCTGCGTCACCGAGGGCATCACCCAGATGCTCACCCCGCGCGAACTGCGCGGCGTCATCGGACACGAGCTTTCGCACGTGTACAACCGGGACATCCTCATCTCGTCGGTTGCCGGCGCCCTTGCCGGCATCATCACGATGCTGGCCAGCCTGGCCTGGTTCATCCCGATCGGCCGGTCCGACGACGACGAGGGCGGCGGCATCCTGGGCGCGCTGCTCCTGATCATTCTGGGCCCGATCGCCGCCTCGGTCATCCAGCTGGCGATCAGCCGGAGCCGCGAATATCAGGCCGACGCGTCCGGCGCCAAGCTGACCAACGACCCGCTCGCCCTGGCCAGTGCCCTGCGAAAGATCGATTCGGGTACGCACGCCCTGCCGCTGCCCGCCGAGGGTCAGCTCACCAGCACCGCCCACCTGATGATCGCCAACCCGTTCCGTGGCGAGGGCCTGGCGAAGCTGTTCTCCACCCACCCGCCGATGGCGCAGCGCATCGCGCGGCTGGAGGAGATGGCCCGCAACTCGGGCCCGGTCCAGTACATGCGCTGATCCGTTCTGGAAGGCCCCGCCGGTCGGGCGGGGCCTTTCCGGGGTCCGGGAGGCATGCTCAGCGTTGGCGATCCGTCAGTACGCGCGGATTTGGCGGCTACCCGGCGCCCCGCTCCTCGTCGTCGCCGGCCTGGTGGCGCGCCTGAGCATCGCCATGACCCCGCTCGCCCTGCTGCTCCTGGTGCGGCAGCTCACCGGCGAGTACACCCCCGCCGCGCTCACCTGCGCCGCCTACGCGCTGGCTGCCGCCGTCGCCGGCCCTGCCGCGGGCCGCCTGTCCGACCGGTACGGCCCGACCCCCGTCCTCCTGGTCACCGGCCTGGCCCACCCCGCCGCCCTGAGCATCCTGCTGCTCGCCACGCGCGGACCGCACCCGCTCGGCCCGGTACTCGCCGCCGCCGTCCTGGCCGGTGGCACCTACCCACCGCTCACCGCCGCCGTCCGGGGTGCCTGGAACCACGCCACCGAGCCCGACACCGGCCGGCACGAACTGCGCGCTACCGCCCTCGCCGCCGAGACAGCCCTCTTCGAGTTGGTATTCGTCACCGGCCCGCTGCTGGTCGCGCTGTTCCTGGCCCTCGCCAGCCCGAGCGCCGCGATCGTCGCCTCCGCCGCCGTGACCCTGACCGGTACCCTCACCGTCGCCCGCAGCCGCATCATGCGCAGCTTCCGCCCGCACCCCGCCCGGGTACACACCAGGGGCCTCGGCCCGCTACGGGTACCCGGCTTCCCCGCGCTGCTCACCTGCGCCGGTGGACTCGGCTTCACCTTCGGCGCGGGCGGCGTCACGGTCCCCGCGTACGCGACCGGCCACGGTACCCGCGGCCTCGCCGGCCTGCTGCTCGCGATCTGGGCCGTGGGCAGTACCGCCGGCAGCTTCTGGTACGGCGGCCGCCACCCGCGCCAGCCGCTGTCCCGGCAGCTCGTCCTGCTCTTCGGTGCCGTCGGCATGACGCTCTGCGTGCTCGCCGTCGCGCCCGGCCTCGTGGCGTTCGGTGTCGCTCTGGCGGCCTGCGGGGTGACTATCGGTCCGGCGCTGACGGTGGTCAATGCGCTTGTCGCCCGGCTCACGCCGATGGCGATGATGAATGAGGCGTACACGTGGGTGATTACGACGTCGGTCGCGGCTAACGCGGTGGGCGCTGCCGTGGCCGGGGTGGTCGTGGACCGTGCGGGTACCGGCTGGGCGCTTGCGACGGCGGGTCTGGTGGTCGCCGGGAG
>DATEJJ010000616.1:0-3451 GCA_035278125.1 Rugosimonospora sp. | reverse complement strand
GGCGGCTGCTGGACGCGATGACGATGGCCCCGGCGTACGTGCGCAACGGCCGGCTCGACGTGCTGGGCGCCAACCCGCTCGGCCGGGCGGTGTTCGCCCCGCTGTTCGACACCGCCGCGCCGGTACCGAACATTGCCCGGTTCATCTTCCTCGACCCCGCCGCGCGGGACTTCTACGTCGAGTGGGACAGCCTCGCGGGTGACACGGTGGCACTGCTGCGCGCCGAGGCCGGCCGCGACCCGTACGACCGCGCCCTGACCGACCTGGTCGGCGAGCTGTCCACCCGCAGCGAGGTGTTCGGCACCTGGTGGGCGGCGCACAACGTGCGGCTGCACCGGTCCGGGGTCAAGCGCCTGCACCACCCGGTGGTCGGCGACCTGACCCTGGCGTACGAGTCGATGGAGCTGGCCACCGACCCGGGGCTGCGGCTCAACGCGTACACCGCGGAGCCCGACTCGCCGTCCCAGGACGGCCTGAACCTCCTCGCGAGCTGGACGGCCACCGCGCGCGAGCCGACCGCGACCGGCACCGTCGACTGACCACCCGACCGGAAGGAACAGGAGAATCCTCATGCACACGCGCACCCTCGGTACCGGCCTGCAGGTCTCGGCCCTCGGCTTCGGCTGCATGGGCATCAGCTCGGGCCTCGGCCCGGCCGCCGAGCGGGCCGACGGTATCGCCGTCATCCGCGCCGCCGTCGAGGCCGGCGTGACGCTCTTCGACACCGCCGAGGTGTACGGCCCGTTCGTCAACGAGGAGCTGGTCGGCGATGCGCTGGCCCCGTTCCGCGACCGGGTCGCCATCGCCACCAAGTTCGGGTTCGCCTTCGACGGCACCCGGCCCAGCGGCCTGGACAGCCGGCCCGAGCACGTCAAGCAGGTCGCCGACGCCTCCCTCAAGCACCTCGGGGTCGAGGTGATCGACCTGTTCTACCAGCACCGCGTCGACCCGGACGTGCCGATCGAGGACGTGGCCGGCGCGGTCAAGGAGCTGATCCAGGCGGGTAAGGTGCGCCACTTCGGCCTGTCCGAGGCCGGCGTGCAGACCATCCGCCGTGCCCACGCCGTGCAGCCGGTCACCGCCCTGCAGAGCGAGTACTCGCTGTGGTGGCGGGAGCCCGAGGCGGGGATCCTGCCCACCCTGGCGGAGCTGGGTATCGGCTTCGTCCCGTTCAGCCCGCTTGGCCGGGGTTTCCTCACCGGTGCCATCGACGCCACCACGTCGTTCGCCAGCGGCGACATCCGCGCCAGCCTGCCCCGCTTCACCCCGGAGGCCCGGCAGGCCAACCAGGCCCTGGTCGACGTGGTCGGCGCCGTCGCCGCCGGCCGCGGCGCCACCGCCGCCCAGGTCGCGCTGGCCTGGCTGCTCGCGCGCGAGCCCTGGATCGTGCCGATTCCGGGTACCCGCACGGTGGCGCGCCTGCACGAGAACGTCGGCGCCGCCGACCTGGAGCTGACCCCGGACGACCTCGCCGAACTCGACCGCGCCGCCGCCCGGATCCAGGTGCAGGGCGACCGCTACCCGGCCCACCTGCAACGCATGATCGACCGGTAGCCGGGCGACAGACCATGCGGGCCGGGTGACGCGGTCTCATCCGCGGGCGGCGGAGTGTGACTGCCATGACAGAAGCGCCGAGCCAGCCCGCTGACCAGGTCCCACCACCAGCGGCGGCGGCGCCCACATCACCCAGCAACGCGGCTCGCCGGCCGTGCCACCCACCCGTGCCCAGCGTGCGGAGCGGCGGCACGGTCGGCGAGGGCCGTGGAGGTCCGCATGAGCGCAAGTGACGACATCCTGCACGAGATCCGAGAGACGGCACTGCCCCAGCAGACGTGCCTGGACAAGCGGGTGCGGGAGCGGCTGACCGGGCTGACCGAGCGGTTGCTCGGCGCGCACCCCGACGCCGGACAGGAGTTCGACTACTACCTGGGGATCCGGGAGCGGGGGATCCCGGTACCCGAGGCCGCGGTCGCCGCCGCGGTGGCCGGCGCCACCGTGGTGGTCACCGGGGGCAGTGGCTGCGTGGGTACCGCGCTGATGAGCGCGCTCGCCGGTCTGGCCCCGGGCCGGCTGACCAGCCTGTCCATCACCCCACCCGCCCGGCGCGTACCCGGGGTGCGGTACCAGTGGCTGGACGTGCGGTCCCGGGAGGACGTGGTCGAGTACTTCCGCCGGCACCGCCCGGATCTGGTGTTCCACCTCGCGGCGCAGCGCGACCCGGGCCTGGCCGAGCAGCAGGTGACCCGTACCGCGTGCACCAACGTGCTGGGTACGCACCACGTGATGGGCGCCGCCGAGCAGGCGGGGGTACCGCGGGTGGTGTACGCGTCGACGGGGAAGGCGATGCGCCCGTACACCTCGGACGTGTACGCGAGTTCGAAGCGGGTGGGCGAGTGGGTGGCCGCCCGGGCCGCCGCGCGCGGTACCACGGCGTGCTCGGCGGCCCGCTTCACCCACGTGGTGGACAACTCGATCATCCTGGACCGGCTGCTGCGCTGGTGCCGCGAGCGCGCGCCGGTCCGGCTGCACTGCCCGGAGACGCTGTTCTACGCGCAGTCGGCGCTGGAGTCGGCGCAGCTGCTGCTGGTGGCGGCGACCGCGCCGGACGACGGGGTGTGCCGGCTGCACACGATCCGGGACCTCGGCTGGCCGGTGCACCTGCTCGGGCTGGCGCTGGGCGTGATGCGCAGCGCCGGTACCGTCGCGCCGCTGTACGTGGCCGGGCACGACCCGGGGTACGAGGAGCGGCCGTACCCGGGGCTGTACGACCCGGCGCTGGCCGGGGACGTCAGCCCGCTGCTCAACGCGCTGGAGGCGACCCAGGTGCAGAGCGCGGCCAGTCCGGCGGTGGACGCGGTACCGGCGCCGGCGGTGGAGGTGCCGCGGCTGCAGGCGTGCCTGTCCGAGCTGGCCCAGGTCAACGGCCGGCACACCGACACGGCCGTACGCCAGGTACTCGACGACGGCGCGTACGCGCTGCTCCAGGCGACCGCGCGGGCGGCACCGGCGGCGGTGGTGAACCGGATCGCGCGGCTGGCGCAGCCGTACCGCGCCAGCATGCCGGCCGAGCACCTGCGCATCGATGACGTGTTCCGCCGCGAGTGCGCGGAGCGCGCCGGCCGCCGGCCCGGTGGCGTGCGGCCGGTTTCGGTGGACGGCCACGGGCGGGTGCGGGGGCGCCGGGTGTCCACGTCCACAAGCGACAGTCCCGGCCGGTCCCAGCGCTCGCTGTCGTAACCCGGCGGCAACCGCAGAGCCGCACCCCGAGCCACAGCTCACGCGCTCCGCACGCCGCGCCCGGATAGGGTGGAGGGAAACCGGCGGGCGGAGGAGAGCATGGCGGGGCGGGTGCGGCTACTGCTGCTGCCGTTGCTGCTCGTCCTCTCCCTGGGCGGGGTGCGGGTGGGCCCGGCCGGCATGGCGCCGGAGCCGGGCCGCGAACGCGCCCCCG
>DATEJJ010000615.1:0-13783 GCA_035278125.1 Rugosimonospora sp. | reverse complement strand
GGCGGGTGAGGGCGTCGGCGATGGCCGTCTCGCCGCAGACGATGACGTGCCGGCGCGCGCGGCGCGCGCGCAGCCGGCGCACCTCCACGGCGAAGAGCGCCCGGCCCGCCTCCACCACGGCGTAGATCGTGACCGCCGGCGCCGCGAACCGCGCGATCTCCAGGATCAGCGGGTACGGGCCGGGCTGCTGCTGCAACGGGTCGGCGCCCAGCACGAACAGTTGCAGGTCGTAGTAGAGCAGGTCGAACGGGCGGTGCCCGAACGCGTGCGAGCCGCGCAGCATGCTCCAGAAGCCGAAGTACCCGAAGACCAGCGCGACCACTCCGATGATGGTGAAGGTCAGGGGCAAGGCGCGCAGCGCCGCCCGCCGCGGCGAGGTGGCGTCGTGCTGGGTGGCCACGTCGAGGGCTCCATCTATGCGTCTGGTACCGCAATAGTGCCGCGCTCAGGCGAATTCTGGTAGCTGTCCGATTACGCGCTGTCTCCGGCGGTGAGGATCACCGTGCACGGGCGGCCACGGTCACGCTGGCCCGGGTCACCGTCTGGACGACAGCCGTCATCCTCCGGCCGCCAGGAACCCCCGCTCGACCAGGTGCGCCACGATCGGGGTCGCCACCTCGGCCAGCTCGGCCGGGGCCACCTGGTGCGCCGCGGCGAGCAGGTCGATCTGGTCGCGCAGCGGCAGCGCGCCGTCGCAGCCGCCGACCAGCGCGAGCACCAGCGGGTCGACCTCCTCGCTCCAGCGCAGCCCGTCGGCCAGCGCGAGCACCTGCCGGTCCACCGCCCAGCCGTCGTGGCCGAGGCTCGCCTCCTGGCGCAGCCGCAGCCCCGGCGCGGCCCGGTACCGGTGCGCCAGCAGGTCACCCGCCGCCGCGCGCAGCCAGGACTGCCGCTCGAACCAGGCGCTCACGTGCTCGCCGAGCCGCTGGTCGAACGGCTGGCGCAGGTCCTCCAGCCGGACCACCGGGTCGTCGTGCCCGGCCCGGCGCAGGTTGACCACGCCGAAGCCGACCGCCTCCACCTTGTGCGCGTCGAACCAGTCCAGCCACTCCGCGGCCAGCCGCCGGTCGGACTCGCCGGCGTCGGACAGCCACAGGTTCACGTACGACATCGGGTCGGTGACCTCGCGCTGCACCACCCACGCGTCCAGCCCGGTACCCGCGACCCAGGACGCGACACGCTCCTGCCACGGCTCGCCGCTGACGTGCAGCCAGTTCGCCAGGTACTGCATGGTGCCGCCGTCGGTGAGCAGGTCCGGCGCGGCGGCGGCCAGCTCGGCGCAGACCCCGTCACCGCTCCGGCCCGAGTCGCGGTACACGTACCGGGCCGGTCCGCCCGGCCCCACGATGAACGGCGGGTTGCTGACCACCAGGTCGAACCGGCGGCCGGCCACCGGCACGGTGAGGTCGCCGGCGAGCAGCTCCCAGTCCAGGCCGGCCAGGGCCGCGGTGGTCGCCGCGAAGCGCAGCGCCCGGGGTGCCACGTCGGTGGCGGTGACCCGCCGCGCGTGCGTGGACAGGTGGAGTGCCTGGATGCCGCAGCCGGTACCCAGGTCCAGGGCGGTACCCACCGGGTCGCGTACGGTCGCCCCGGCCAGCGTGGTGGACGCGCCGCCCACGCCGAGCACGTGGTCCACCGGCAGCGGGCCGGTACGCGCGCCGGCCGGCAGGTCGGCCAGCACCCACCAGTCCTCGCCGTACGGCTCCAGGTCCACCCCGGCCCGCAACTGTCCACTCTCGACGGTCGGGGTGACCAGCCCGGCGGCGAGCGCGGCGTCCGGCGGCAGCGGGTCCAGCGCGCGGGCCACCGCCTCCGCCGGCTCGCTCTGCGCGCACACGAACAGGCGGATGAGCGTACCCAGCGGGTCGCCCTCGCCGGTCGCCCGCAGCGCGGCCCGGTAGTCGTTGCGGCGCATCGCGGCGGTCGCCTCGGGGCCGATCCGGCCGGCGATCCCGGCACTCGTGTACCCCGCGGTGGTGAGCGCGGCGCGCAGCCGGGCCACTCCGTCCGCGTCCAGCAGAGGCTCGATCACCGCTCCATCCTGCCCTGCGCCGCCGGGGGCCGGGCGGGCACCCGCCGTTACCCGAGCACCGCCAGCGGCGGTCAGGCGCGGGCGGTCGCGCGTACCGTGTTGGAGAAGACGCCCATGGCCATGCCCTTGGTCGTCTGCAACTTGAATTCGTAGACCACTCCCGGCGCCAGCATCCCCGCGGTCCACCGGCTCGTCGTGCCGTTGAGTGCGTACGGCAGCCGGGTGAAATCCGCCTCCAGGTCCGGGCGGCGCAGCAACACCCAATACCCCGTCGTCCCCGGGGACAGCGACCAGGACAGGTTGATCTCGCCGCGGGCACCCGCGGTCGACGCCCGCAGCGCCGGCACGGTACGCGGACCGATCGGCACCACCGGCAGCGGGCGTTCGAAGCGCGGCCCGACGCCGAGCCCGTCGGCTAGCGCGTCGGCGAAGGCCGCCGCTATCTTCACCTCGCCGCGCGCGTTCGGGTGCGAACCGTCCCACGTGTCGTCGCTGGGGGCGTAGTCGGTTCCGGTGTCCGCGACGAACACCGGCGACTCCGCACTGCTCATCTCCGCGGCCACTTCCACCACGCGCCGGTTCACCTGGGCGACCGATGCGGCGAACGCGGGGTCGCTCGCGCCGTGCAGTGTCGGCAGCAGCTTCCCGAGGATCAGGCGGACGTCCGGCTTCGCGCCGCGGGCGTTGATGATGAGGGTACGCACGTTGAGCGCGGTCATTTCCACGTCTGCCACACCGAAGCCGATGTCGTCGATACCCAATAGCACAAGCACGATGTCGGGTCGGTTCCCGGTTATCTCGTTCGGCAGCGTGTCCTTGGCCTGGGTCATGGTGCGTCCCCAGACCGAGTCGTGGTGCTGGTCGAACCCCCGATCGGCGTACGAGTGGTCGCCCTGCGTGTTGGTCACGTTGTTGTACAGGTCGGTGCGCGGACCGACGTACGTGACGGGAATGTGGTTGGCGGTCAGGTGCTTGTACAGCCGGTACCGCCAAGTGAAATCACCGCTGCTGCCCTGGGTGATGGAGTCTCCGACGATCATCAGCCGGCCGGCGGGTTGGTTGTTGCCCGGCGGCCGGCTGAACTTCGGCTTCGGCGCCCCGGCGGACACCAGGCCGCCGCCCGCGCCACCGGTGTTGGCGGGGGATGAGCACGCGCCCGCGGCCGCGGCCACGAGCGGCGCGAGAATGACGCCGCGCCGGGTGGCCGACCGGGGCCCCACGCCTCCCACCATCGGGCCATTATGGAGTACCCGGCTCGATGCGAGCTACTGCTCAGTTTTCCGTGCTGGGGTGGTCAGTTTTCTGCGCTGGGCCGGCGGCGCTTGCGGCTGAGCACCACCAGCAGCGCGATGCCGAGCAGGGCCGCGACGCCGCCCACCGCACCGAGCGGGAACTGGCTGCTGGCCGGAGTCACGTCGTCGCTGTTCGCCACCAGGCTCGCGGCGCTGTCGGTCGCGCTGCCACCCGCCACGCCACCGGAGCCGAGCCCGAGCGTGCTGTTCTCGGCGATCAGCGGGTTGAACACGACCAGCGGAGTGGTCGGCGCGGTGCGCGCCGGGGGCGGCGGCGGTGGTCCCTGCTGCGGCGACCGCGTGACCACCGTGACCGTCACCGACGCGGACAGGTGCGACGTGCTGCCGACCGCGGTGATGGTCACCCGGCCGGGGGCCGTGAGCGGGATCGACGTCCGGAACCGGCCGTAGCGGTCGGTGGTGAGGGTGAGCCGGCGGCTGACCTGGTTGGCCGTGATAGTGACCACGACCCGTTCCACGTAACCGAAGTGGTTGCCGAAGATCCGGACCTTCTGCCCGACCTTGACCCGCCCGCGGTTGGTCACCAGCGAAGGCGGCGGCAGCGGATAGGCGCTCTGCGGGTTGCCCACCTGGGGAGCAGGGGCGCCCCCCTGCGGATTCGGCGCGGGCGCCGGAGCCGCGACCGCCACACCCGGCCCGACCAGAACGATGCTCGCGGTGGCGAAGAGCATCGCGCCGGCAGTGGCGAGGAGGGCTAACGCCCGGTGAGCGCGCATGAGAATCCTTTCCATGCTGTATGGGCCTTCCGCGACCTTAACCGATGATCAGTGCAATTCAGGCAGAAAGAGCATTATTTCCGGCATCCGGGGCCGGATGTCACCGCCGTGGACCATGGCGCCACGCCCGGCGTCGTCCACAGCCGCGGCGTCACCGCCCCCTGCACCACCGGCGAATCCGCGGTGAGCAGCGTCACGTCCAGCGTCTGCCGCGCACCGGGCGCCAGGTCGACGGTGAAGACACCGACCTGCCGGTCACCCTCGCTGCCGGTGCCCATGTCCGCCTCCGCACCGTCCCGCGTCGCGCCGACCACGCTGCCGCCGGTCGGGCTGAAAACCATCACATTGGTACGCACGACGTAAGGGTTGCCCGACAGCCCCAAGCCGAGCACGTACGGCGGCAGCCCGCGCGGCGGCGCGGTGGAGCCGAGCGTCAGGTGCAGCGTCAGCTGCCGGCCGCCGTCCGGATCGCAGCCACCGACCCGCAACGAGGCGCTGTGCGTGAGGTAGTAGCTGAGCTTCGCCCCGCTGCCGTCGTTGAGAAACACACCCACCGTGGGCGACGCGCCATCGTCGGTGGGCAGCTGGCCCGCCAGCACCGTGCCGGCCAGCACCTGCTCCTCCTCCGGGTGCGCGCTCCACGCGAGCAGCCGCCGCTCACCTGCCGACCGGGCCAGCCCGGCGAGCAGCACCCGCGGGTTCGCCTGCCGCCGGGTCAGCGCGTCGAAGGTGGCCCGCGCCGCGCCGGCGAAGTACGCGTCCTGCCCCTGCATGCTCATCGTCGCGTACACCTGGCGCAGCAGCACCTGCACCACCGTATCCGCGCTGAGCGGCGCACCGCCCGGCATCGCCACCGGTCCGGTCGCACGCAGCACATAGGACAGTGCCACCGGGTCCGTCGCCAGCACCCCGTCGACGGTCCGGCCGGAGCGCAGCCGGTACATCTCCCGGTACAGCTTGGCCGCGGTGGGGAAGTCCGGAGTCAGGTTCACGTCGGCCGGGAACAGCGCGGGTCGGTCGGTGTACAGGCCCACCTGATCGGCGTTCAGCGGCAGCACCGGCTTGGGGAACGCCCGGATCGCCGCGTTTGCCATGCCCTGGTCCACGATGCGCACGGAGCCCTTGTCCGCGGTCACCACGATGTACGCCCCCGGCATGCCACCCGTCGCGCGCGTCTCCGCCAGGTTCTGGAACAGCACGAGGTACGTCCGCGGCGTCTTCGCGCCCATCATCGGCGGGAGCAGGAACGCGGCCCGCGCCGCCGTGATCAGCAACCCGTCGGCCCGGCGCAGCCCGCGGTCGAGCTGGCTCACCGCCGCCCGCAGCTGCGGCGCCAGGCCCGCCGTGCGGATACCGTCCACTGTGGTCCATGCCCGGCGTACCGCCATGTCCGCCTGCAGGATGCGCGGTCCGGCCGCGACGAGCAGCGACAGGTCGACCCGACCACCCTTCGGCGAGAGCACCCCGTCGTTCAACCGGCCCGCGACGTCGACCAGCGGCGGCAACCCGCGATGCGTCAGGTCGTCCAGCGCCGCGGCCACCGTGCGTACCGCCCGGATGTCGTCACCCAGCAGCGGCGCCATTGTGGACAGTCCCCAGACCGCGTCGGCCGTGTCGCTGTGCGCGTCGGCCGTCTCCCGTTGCAACGCCGCCAGCGTCGCCGGCAGTCTCCCGGTGTCGCCGTGCTCCACCTCCTGCTGCAACTGGGCGAACAGCCCCGCCGCCCGCTGCAGGTGGGTGGCCGCGAACCAGCCGCGGGCACCGACCCAGGCCGTGCCGAGCAGCAGCACCCCGGCGACGACCGCGCCGGTCACCACGAGGTGGAGCCGCCGCAGCCGCCTCCCGCGTGGCGGGTGCTGCTTGGACAGCCGGCGTACCTTCTTGAACTCGATGTGGGGTTCCGCATCGGGCGGCGTGAAGGAGTACCGCCCCGCTCCCGTCTCGCTCTGCTGAGCCGGCGGTTCCTGTGGCGGCTTGCCTTCGTCGGGCACGGTGAAAACCCTTCGTGGTCGGTCGTTCCGGTTGTCGTTCGGGGAGTGCGTGACGTCTTTGTGATGCTGTCGTTTCTTCCCCAGGAGTGAAACGCACAACCGCCGCCGAGGTGTCGCGAACCGGCACGCAACGGCGACGCCGCGACTACGGAGGAATCTTGCCCCCCTCGTTACAGGGCCGCTGCTTCCTGATCACCGGTGGGACCGGTTCGTTCGGGCGCACCATGGTCCGCCGCCTGCTCGACGCCGGCGCGGCCGAGGTGCGGGTGCTCAGCCGCGACGAGGCGAAGCAGGACGACATGCGCCGCCAGGTCCGGGACGACCGCGCCCGCTTCTACGTCGGCGACGTGCGGGACTACGACGCCGTACGGAAGGCGTCCCGCGACGTCGAATACGTCTTCCACGCCGCCGCCCTCAAGCAGGTCCCGTCGTGCGAGTTCTTCCCGCTGGAAGCCGTGCGTACCAACGTGCTCGGCAGCGCCAACGTGGTGGACGCCTGTGACCGCAACGGCGTGTCCTCGCTCGTGGTGCTCAGCACCGACAAGGCGGTGTACCCGGTCAACGCGATGGGTATGTCCAAGGCGCTGATGGAAAAGGTGGCCCAGGCGCACGCGCGCAACAACCCGGGCGCGCGTACCGTCGTCTCCTGCGTCCGGTACGGCAACGTGATGTACTCGCGCGGCTCGGTCATCCCGCTGTTCATCGAGCAGATCAAGGCGGGGGTACCGCTGACGGTCACGGACCCCTCGATGACCCGGTTCCTCATGTCGCTGGCGGAGTCGGTGGAGCTGGTGGAGCACGCGTTCGCGCACGCGGGGCCGGGTGACGTGTTCATCCGCAAGGCGAGCGCGTGCACGATCGGGGACCTGGCGACGGCGCTGTGCACGCTGTTCGGGGTACCGGCGAAGATGGACATCCTCGGCATCCGGCACGGTGAGAAGATGTCGGAGACGCTGGCGAGCCGGGAGGAGCTGGCGCACGCGGAGGACTTAGGCCAGTTCTACCGGGTACCGGTCGACAGCCGCGACCTGAACTACGCCCTCTACTTCGACGAGGGCGACCGTAGCGGCGACCACCGGTACGACTTCAACTCCGCCAACGCCACCAGGCTCTCCGTTCCGGAGATCATGTCGCTGCTGCTGACGCTGCCGGAGATCCGGTCGCAGCTCGACGAACCGGCCGGGTCTCCGGTATGAGTCCGGCGGTCGCTGGCGAGCTGGCCACCGAACCGGTTTCGCCGGCACCCGGCCCGGTTTCGTCGGCACCCGGCCCGGTTTCGTCGCAGCCCGGTCCGGACGAACCGCGGATCGCCTTCGTCACCCAGTGGTTCCCGCCCGAACCCGCGGGCGTCCCGCTGGGCATCGTCCAGTCGCTGCGCCGGCGCGGCGTACCGGCCACCGTGGTGACCGGCGTGCCGAACTATCCCGACGGGACGGTGCACGCGGGCTACTCCGCCTGGCGGGGCGGGCGCGAGCGCGTGGACGGCTTCGACGTGGTACGGGCACCCCTCTACCCGAGCCACGGCCGCTCGGCGCGGGGCAGGATCGCCAACCTCGCCTCCTACGCGGCAACGTCCACAGTGGCCGGTTCCCGCGCGCTCCGCTCCGCCGACGCCGCCCTCGTCTACTCCTCACCCGCGACCGCCGCCACCGCGGCGATCGTGGCGAAACTGATCTCGGGCACCCCGTACCTGCTGCTGATCCTCGACCTGTGGCCGGACTCCGTCTTCGCAACCGGCTTCCTCGCGCGCGGGCTGCGCCGGCGGCTGGCCATGGCTGTGCTGGGCAGGTTCACCCGACTCGCGTACCGGCACGCCAGCCACATCGCCGTCACGTCGCCCGGCATGCGGAGCACCCTGCTGGCCCGGGGCGTACCGGCGGACAAAGTGTCCATTGTGTACAACTGGGCGGACGAGAAGGCGATGCGTCCCACCGAGCCGGATCCCCGGCTGCGGGCACAGTTGGGCCTCACCGACGAGTTCGTCCTGATGTACGCGGGCAACCATGGGGCGGCGCAGTCGCTGGACACCGCGATCGAGGCCATGGCGCGGCTGCGCGACCTACCCAACGTGCGCCTCGTTTTGGTCGGTGACGGCATCGACAAGCCGGCGCTGCAACGGCTCGCCGCCGACCTGGGATTGGACTCCGCCGTCCACTTTCTCGATCGGGTGGATACGGAGCACCTGCCCGGAATGATGGCGGCCGCCGACATGCAACTGGTGTCCCTGGCGGACCAGGAGCTGTTCCGGATCACGGTACCCGGCAAGGTGCAGTGCATCCTTGCGTGTGGCCAACCCGTCCTACTGGCCGCCGCCGGAGACGCGGCGCAGATCGTCGAGGAGTCCGGCGCCGGACTGGTCTGCCCGCCTGGCGACCCCAACCTGCTCGCGTCCGCCATCAGGCGTGCCAGCGCCATACCCCGCGCCGACCTCCGCCAGATGGGGCACGCCGGGTACGGCTACTACCACGCGGTGCTCAGCGAAGACGTCAACGCCGGCAGGCTAGCCGAGTTGCTGCGGGCGGCTGTCCAGGCCCGGAGGACAGGGTGATACCGCCGAAGGTACTGATTCTGGGCGCCACCGGAATGCTCGGCCATACGCTGTTTCGGGACCTGACCGCGACCAGAACCGTCGACGTCTACGGCACCGCCCGCAGCGTCGCGGCCGCGCGGGAGGCGGCACCCGCCGCGCTCGCCGAGCGCATCGTGCCCGGAGTCGACGCTCTGAACATGGACTCCGTCAGCCGGGTCCTGGGTGAGCTGCAACCCGACATCGTGGTCAACTGCGTCGGCGTCATCAAGCAGGACCCCGGAGTCAAGGACCTGATCAGGACCATCAGCGTCAACTCGCTCTTCCCCCACCTGCTGGCCCAGGAATGCGCCCGGCTCGGGGCCCGGCTGATCCACGTCAGCACCGACTGCGTGTTCTCCGGGGCGCGCGGTGGTTACAAGGAGACCGACAACCCCGACCCCAGCGACGGGTACGGCCGCTCGAAGCTGATAGGAGAACTCACCGAGGCACCCTGCCTCACGTTGCGCACCTCTATCATCGGTCACGAGATCGGCACCCGGCGGTCGCTCGTCGACTGGTTCCTCTCCCAGACCGGAGTGGTGAACGGCTACACGCGGGCGATCTACACAGGCGTCACCACGACCGAGTTCGCCAACCTGCTGTCAACCGTGGTGTTTCCCCGGCCTGAGCTGATCGGCCTGCTCCAGGTCGCGTCACAACCCATCTCCAAGTACGAGTTGCTGCGGCTCATCGCGCAGGAGTACGGGTGGGAGGGGACCATCGAGCCGTACGACGACTTCGCGTGCGACCGGTCGCTGAGCGGGGACGCGTTCCACGCGCTGACCGGGTACCGCCCACCCGCGTGGCCCGCCATGATCGCGGAGATGCGCCGCGCCGACGCCCCTTCACCTGCCGCGAGCGTGCCGCGATGACCAGAGTCATGACGGTCGTCGGTACGCGGCCCGAGATCATCCGTCTCTCGCGCGTGATGGATCGGCTGGACCATACCGTTGATCACATCCTCGTCCACACTGGACAGAACTGGGACCACACCCTCAGCGACGTCTTCTTCAAGGAACTCGATCTGCGCCCGCCGGACCGGTTCCTGGGCGTCGACACATCATCGCTGGCGCGGGTCTACGCGGACGTACTCGTCGGCGTGGAAGAGGCGATCCGCACCGCGCGGCCGGATGCGCTCCTGGTGCTCGGCGACACGAACAGCTCGATCGCCGCGTTGATGGCACGCCGGATGAAGGTCCCCGTGTACCACATGGAGGCCGGCAACCGCTGCTTCGACCTGAACGTGCCGGAGGAGACCAACCGGCGCCTGGTCGACCACATCAGCGACTTCAACCTGGTGTACACGGAGCACGCGCGGCGCAACCTGTTGGCTGAAGGGCTGCACCCCCGGCGGATCCTGCTCACCGGGTCGCCGATGCGGGAGGTACTCACCCATTACCGGACTGGCATCGAGGCGTCGGGTGTGCTGCACCGGTTGGGTCTGCGGGCCGGCGAGTACTTCCTTGTGAGCGCCCACCGGGAAGAGAACGTCGACGACCCGGCGCGCCTCGGGAGCTTCCTCGACTGTCTCGCTGCCGTACGCGACGAGTGGCACCTGCCGGTACTGGTGTCCACGCACCCGCGTACCCGGAAGAGGCTGGAGCAGCGGGCCGGGGACCCGTTGGCGGGTGTGACGTTTCACGAGCCGTTCGGTCTTCTTGACTACGTGCATCTCCAGACGAGGGCCCGGTGCACGCTCTCGGACAGCGGCACGATCAGCGAGGAGGCGGCGATCCTGGGATTCCCGGCGGTGACTCTGCGGAATTCGATGGAGCGTCCGGAGGCGCTCGACTCAGGGTCGATCGTCATGACCGGGTTGGACCCGGCGCTGCTGGTTGACGCGATCAGGATGGTGGTGGATCAGGTGCGCGATGGGGGAGTGGCCTGTCCTGCTGAGTACTCGATTCCGGATACGTCGCGCCGGGTTGTCAACTTCATCCAGTCCACGGTGCGCCGCCACCACGAGTGGGCCGGAGTGAGGCTTTCCACGGCATGACGGTGCGGAAAGGTTCGTACCGGGCTCTGATCTTCTGCGGACTCTTTGAGCCAGGCTACCGGGGCGGTGGTCCCATCCGATCGCTGGCTCACATCGTCGATTCGGCTTCGGATGCGGTCGACGTCACGGTGGTGACGAGCGACCGCGATCATGGATCCGACGAGCCGTACGAGGGGATCTCCGGCACGTGGGTCACGCGTGGCCGGGCACGCGTGATGTACTTCAACGCTAGGCGGCTCGCTGATTGGCGTCTCTTGTATCGCGAGCTGCGGCGGGCGCCCTTTGACCTGCTGTACGTCAACAGCTTCTGGTCCCCTTGGTTCACCCTCCTCCCTATCGTGGCCGCTTCGCTGAGGTTGATACAGGTCAAGAAAGTGCTCGTCGCCCCACGTGGGGAATTGTCTGCCGGAGCGTTGTCGATCAAGGCGCGTAAGAAGCAGGTCTTTCTCAGAGCCTGGGGTCGTTTCCTGTTGGCGGTCGGTGTTGTTTGGCATGCAACGAGCGAAACGGAAGCTCGCGAGGTTCGGGCGACCTTTCCATGGGCCATCGTCCATATCAACCAGAACCAGGCACTGTTACCAGCGCAGCCACTGCCGGCGCTGGAACTCCGGGTGGGGCCTCCGTCGTTGGCATTCATCGGTCGGATCTCCCCGATGAAGAATCTCGACCTAGTCCTGCAGGCGCTCGCTCTCCAACAGCACCCGCTCACCTTCGACATCTACGGGCCCCGGACCGAGATGGATTACTGGGCCAGGTGCGTCGATCTGATCGCAAAGATCCAGCAACCTGTCGTGGCCAGGTACCGGGGTGAGTTGACCCACCACCAGGTGCGCCCGACCTTCGCGGGGTACGACGGTTTCGTCTTTCCCACGCGTGGCGAGAACTTCGGGCACGTCATCATCGAAAGCTTGTCAGCCGCCTGTCCCGTCATCTGCTCCGATGCGACGCCTTGGTCGTCACTGATTACGGCTGGGGGAGGGCGTGTGCTGCGGGAGGCGACGGTATCAAACCTGGCCGAGGCTATCGGCGAGTTTACCAAGATGGTCCCAGAGGAGCGGCTCCGACGGCGCCAGTCAACGGCCAACGCCTACCTCGCCTGGCGTCGAGGTGCGGGCCAGGCGAACATCCTGGACCAGGTCTTGTCGGGTGACGGCCGGGTCCGGGCACGATGATGAGTACCGAGCCTCGAGCTCTACGACGGATCGCCTTGGTAACCCATGGCTATTCGATCGGCGGCGGCGTACCGTCGGTCGCTCGCTGGTTGCGGGACGGGTTGGAGGCCACGGGTCAGTACTCGGTCGACGTTCACGACCTCGCGACATCGAGCCGCGACGCCCAGAGCCGGCGGATAAGCGCCCCAGCCACCTGGTTGCGACGGAGCATGAAGAAGGTCGCCGAGAACGGTCACCGTGAGGTATCCTGGGGCGCCAACGCCGTCGAGTTGGAGTTCATGCGGTACCTGCCGCGCCCGGAGTTGACCAGAGCGCTTGGCGAGTATGACCTCGTCCAAGTGGTGGCCGGCGGTCCAGCGTGGGCGCTGGCTGCGAGTCAGTGCCGCGTTCCAGTTGTCCTTCAGGTCGCCACTCTGGCGTCGTGGGAACGACGGTCGCAACTGACGGCGGCCGCCGCTCCGCTCCGCGCTTGGCGCACCGCGATGACTAGGGTGACGTCGGCCGCAGAGCGTTCTGCCCTTCGCAAAGTGGCCGCTGTCCTAGTGGAGAACCAGGTGATGCTGGACAGGCTGGATCCGCTGTGCCAGGCGCCTGTCTACCGGGCCCCGCCGGGAGTTGACACCACTGTCTTCTCGCCCTCGGTCCGTGGCTGGCGAGCCGACGGCCACGTGTTGTCGGTATGCCGTCTCGGCGATCCGCGCAAGGGGCTGGATCGCACCGTCGGCGCGTATGCGGAGATGGCTCGGAGACTCCCTGACGTGCCACGCCTCGTCCTGGCTGGCCGGGGTGGGATACAGCGAACGGTTTCCGACCTCATATCTTCTATCGGCCTGAGCGACAGAGTGTTCGTCTGCGCTGACGTTGAGCGGGGTCGGTTGGTCGAGTTGTACCGCAACGCCTCCGTGTTCTTGCAGACCTCACACGAAGAAGGTCTTGGTTTATCCGTGCTGGAGGCGATGTCATGCGGGCTGCCGGTGGTGGCAACGGAGACGGCGGGTAGTCGTGAGACCATCGTCCACGGGGCAACCGGATGGCTCGTTCCGCAGGGCCCGTTGCCCAGCGTCGCCTCTGCGATGGCCGACCGCGCTGTAGAGCTTCTTGGCGGTTCGGGTGAAGGCTTCGGCTTAGCCGCAAGGAACCGATGTCTCGACACCTTCGCCACGCCGGTCGCGATAGGTCGGATCATCTGCGCTTACGACACGATCCTGAGCGCCGCGACGATGCCGGATCGGGAGCCGAAGATTGAGTGCCGAGCCTCTCGTTGAGAGCAGCAATCCCCGCACGGCTCTAAGCGCAGCGCCTCGTAACGTTATCGGACGCCTGCGCCGTCGTGGCGTCCGGGACTTAATGGTTAGTCTTGCGGGAAACGCGTCCCTCCAGGTTCTCGGCCTCGTTACGGCGGTCATCGCGGCGCGGCTGTTCGGGCCGCGCGTCCGGGGTGAACTGGCCGCAGCCACGGCGTGGGCACTCACGCTGTCTGCCGTCGGCGACGTCGGTCTCTCGCAGGCGGTGCCGTTCTTCGCCGCGAAGAAGCAACCGCGCCTCGGTGCTACGGCGTTGACTGTCGTGCTTCTGGTAACGGTGGGACTGGCTCCGGGCTTCTGGCTGGCCGAGCGGATACTCCGCTACGGCCTGTCCGATGTCGCAATTGTGTATGTGGTCGTGGCCCTGCCGACGTCCCTGACCACCGCCTACGTCGGGGGGCTCTTCCAGGGAGAATCCCGCCACCTTCCGTTCACCGCTACCCGTGTCCTCAGCAACTTTCCGTACTTGGCCGGCGTCGTCACGATCGGGCTGCTCGGCGGGAGAACCTCGGACCAGATCCTGGCAGTATCGATCGTGATTTCATTCGCGGTGATTGGTGCCGTGGTCATCTGGGCCATGCGTTCGGCGCGTTCGTTCAGTTCTCCAGACAGTTCCGTTCTCAAGCGGCTAGTGTCGTACGGGTTGCGGACGTATCCAGGTAACCTGGCGTGGATCGGAAACCAAAGAGC
>DATEJJ010000614.1:0-5622 GCA_035278125.1 Rugosimonospora sp. | reverse complement strand
TGCGCACCGCGATGTGCTCGTCCGCGCTGAGGTCGGCGAGGACCGCCTCGTGGCGGAACATCTCGGTCAGCTCCTCGGCGAGCTGCGCCAGTTGCTCACCCAGCCACACCAGCCGGGACAGGTGCGGGGAGGTGGGCGTGTCCGAGGTGATCGGGCCGGCCGGGCGGGTCATGGCGTTCACGGTACCGGCGGCCGCTCGCGTCACTCACCCGCCGGCGCCGCGGCCGGCACCCCGCTCAGAGGAAGATTGCCCCTTTGACGACGACCTCTCAACGACCGCAAAGCAGAGCGTAACGTTGAGTAGTGCTTTGTGGTCGTTGAGAGGTTTGGCGGCGTCGCCGCTTGAGGGCGTTTCCCATGGCCTCCGAGGTGCATGCTGGTGATCGCCGCGGTGTCCGCCGCGGCAGACACGAAGGCCCACCCGCCGGTGACCCTGAACAAGTGCCGACGAGTGGACCTCATGCTGAACACCTTGGAGAGTTACATATGCACACCGTCCTCGACCACCTCGGGTGGGGTTTCATCGTGGTCGCCGCCCCGCTCGTCGTGGTCACCCTCTGCATCGTCCTGATCGCCTTCGCCGCCCTCGGCGCCCGCCGCCCGGCTACCCGTCGGCATTGCCTGCGCGTCATGGCGCACCTCACGCAGTACGTCGGCGTACTGCGCGGGGGTCGGCGATGACCGCGCCGGCGAGCGCGGATCAGCCGCGCGTCGACCTGATCGAGGCCCTCCGTGTCACGCGTACCGCGGCCGGAGCCCGGCTGCTGGCCGACACGGTACGGGAGAACCTGGCGCACCTGTGGACCCACGGCGGGCGCAAGGACGCGACGGGTACGGGCCGCCAACCCAACTGGATCTGGATCCGGCCACAGTTCCTGACCGGCCCGTCAACCAAGACCGACGGGTCGGTGATGTCCCGGCTGATCAAATCCAGAGGGGTGCAGCTGCGCCTGGAGCTCCTGCTGCTGTTCGACGCGCAGTGCCGCCACGAGCCGGGCGACACGGTGACCAACGTCCGTCGCGTCACCCCGCACGCCGACGAGACGTACGCGTCGTGGCAACAGCTCGTCCTTACCGCGACCATGCCGACTCCCGGTACAGATCGCGGCGCGGCGGACCTGCGCGCACGACAGATCACCGAGGCGTTCCGGGCGCTGGAGGACCAGCACCTCGTGACCATCCCACGGGAGCCCGGCGGCCGCCGGCGCAGGTACAACGACCTGCGCCTGCTCTCGGAGGCGAGCACCGCCGAGGAGCACCCGCCCTACGTCGTACCCTCGGAGCACACCTTCCGCGCGGTGCCCGTCTCGCGCCACTTCTTCACCAGCCTGTGGGTCTTCGCGCTGACCGACACCGAGCTGGCCACGTACCTGACCCTGTGCTGGCTGCGCACCCGCTTTCCCGGCGAGCACGCCAAACACGGCGTCTACATCCGGGCCAGCGACCGCAGGGACACCTTCGACCTCACCCGAACCGCATGGCGCTCGACCGCCCGCCTGCACCGGTTCCGCCTCATCGACCGGGCGCGGGACCCCAAGCGCAACTACCGCACCGGCAACGTCGGCAACATCAGCAAGCGGTGGGCCAACCGCGAGGTGATGCCCGCCCGGTTCACCGTGAACGACGAGGCCCTCGAACAGCCGGCGCTCGACGTGATCCACCAGGTTCTCACCGCGCCAACCCTCGACGACCACGTGCGTCGGCTCGGCCTACCCGTCCTGGACGCGCCGACGCCCGCCGGCGTCGGCCGCGCCGAGCGGTAGCAACAGCCCGGCAGCCTCCCACGGCTGCTGCGTCCAGTCCGGCTCCGCCGTGCAGGGTGCCCCGCCAGTGATCGCCATGGGTGTCGTAGGGGCCTGCTGAACTCGCCCCTGAAGGAGGTGGACCACCCCGTGACCCCACCGACCAGCGACCTCACCACCATCCCTGAAGGAGGTGGACCACCCCGTGACCCCACCGACCAGCGACCTCACCACCATCCAGGCCACCCGGGCGTTCTACGACGGCTTGGCCCGCTCCTGCCACACCGACGTCGAGCAGATCGAGGTGGCGCTGGCGCACCTGGCCGAGCTGGAGTTGGACGAGCAGACCCTCGACGGGTTCCAGTCCGCGCAGGAGGACGCCGCCCGTGCGGCGGCCCGGTGCCGCAGCACCGTCGCGGTGCTTGACGCCCGGCAGGCGCTGCTGGAGCAGGCGGTCAACGCCACCCCGGACGCGGCCAAGACCGAGTACTACCAGGACGGCCCCTCCCGAGACCGGGCACTGGCCGGGATAGGCGCGACCACGATGAGCACCGCAGCCCTACCAGCCCGCGGCGCAGCGCTGGGCGGCAACCGGGTGCAGCTTGGCGATCGGAGCCCCGCGACTGGCCTAGCAACCCAGGGTGCTGACCCGTATGACGTGTTCGGCGCCGAGGAGACCGAGACTCCACCGCTGTGGCCCGGCCACGTCCCGCGCCGGCGGTGGGAGTGGAAGGTGGTCGGGCATCGACCAGGTGACGCGCGGCACGTCCAATACGCCCTGCCCAGCGTCGATCTGTCGACCGAGCAGGCGGTACACGAGTATGTCCAGAAGGCGTTGGCGCAGCATGACTGGATCGAGATCCTGCATTGGTACTCCGGTACCGAGCTGACCTTCACCCGGCGGCCGAGCGGCTCGATACACATCGATCGGCGACAACTGCGACCCGCCGATGGGTCTCCGCTGCGAGCTGCCTACGACGCCGCCAACCCCTGGACGCAAGGCCGGTAAGGACCCGCCCGAGGGGGCCCGCGCCGCCGTCGGGCCTACCACCGGTCCGGGCCAACGTGAGGCAGCATCCGCAGCTGGGCGGCGGGATGTGCCCTCAGACCTGGGTGGCGAGCCGGTTGAGCAGCCCGGCCGTCGTGGCGAGCAGGGCGAGCGCCTCCGCACGGGTGTACCGGAAGTCCTTGGTCACCTCGTCGTCGTGGGCGGCGCCGGACAGCAGGGAGAAGGTGGCTTCGACCTGGACGGCGAACCGCTCGGCGAGGGTGCGCTCGCGGGGCAGTTTGTTCTGGGCGCCCTTGGCCAGGCCGCCGTCGCGGGCGGCCTCGAGGACCGGCTCCAGCGCCTTGCGGGCCTCCCCCAGCGCGGCGTCGATCTGGTTGTCGCGCAGCAGCGCACGGGCCTGCTGCAGGCGGTGTACCGCGCCGGCGTACTCGGCGACGGTGGGCATCGGGACCAGGACCTCGACCAGCGAGGCGCCGTCGACGCGCTCCAGTTGGGTGCACCATTCGCCAGCGGTGACCGGGAAATCCAGGTAGCCGGTGTAGCCGATCAGCCCGGCCGGCTCCTCGACGGTCCACACGTCCAGGGTGAGGTTGAACCACAGTTCCCCGCCGGCGCGCAGTTCCTCGGCGACGCGCAACTGCTCGTCGCTGGCGAAGCCGTGCAGGCTGAAGCTGGTCGCCCGGACGGCCGGGGTGATCAGGTGCCCGGTCTGCAGCCGGCACAGCCGGCGGCGGCCCTGCTGTGAGCGGCGGCTGATGTCCAGGACGGCGTCGATGCGGTACCGGGGCGGGTTGGCCGAGTCGGTCGTGCGGCCCACCTTCAGTTGCAGCTCGATGCCGGCGCCGCCGATGCCCGGGGTCATCCGCAGCGTGTCGCGCGCCGGCTCGAAGTCCAGCCGGTCGCCGTTGCCGACGTCGATCGTGGTCATCTGCTCTCCATCGTCCTGTCGTTGCCCATGCCACTGTGGACTGTTGCGGGGCCGCCCGCCACGCGGTTTCGGCGTGCTGGGCGTGGTCTACACCGGGGCGGGTACCCGCGCGCACTCGCCGGCCCGGGCGGCGTCGGCGAAGGCGACCCACTCCGCGGGGGTGAAGCGCAGCCGGCATCCGGCGGCGACCAGGTCGGTGCCGCCCGGGTGGTGGCGGATCCACGGGTGCGGGCATCCCGTCGCGGCCGCGGCGGTGAGGCTCGCCCACTCGGCGGCGGTGACCACCAGCTGCGGGCCGTCCGGGTCCTTGCTGTCGCGGATGTGCACGCGCACGCCGGCGAACGCCCACTCCACGCAGTTGCCGCCCGAGCCGCCGGACCGGCTGCTCTTGGTGTACCGGCGGGGTGGGCTGTCGGTCATCTCGGATACTCCAGGATCGGGATGCCTTGGGCGGCGACGTACCCGAAGATCGCCTCGTACCGGTGGAGGTCGACGGTCTTCTGCAGGTACGCCGCGGAGCTGGGCGTGTCGATGTAGACCACGGACGGGTCCTCGTCCGGCTCGGGAAAGTCCAGGATCACGAACGCGCTTTCCATGGCCGCGTGGGCGCCGGCCTTCAGCGGCAGCACGTCGATGGTGATGTTGGGCCGCTGCGCGGCCGCCCGCAACCGGTCGACCTGCTCGGCCATCACACCCGGTCCGCCGACCTCGCGCAGCACCGCCGCCTCGTTGAGCACGACATGCAGCCGCGGCGGCGCCGGTTGGGTGCGGGTCAGGATCGCCTGGCGTTCCATCCGCAGCTTCACGCGCCGCTCGATCTCGCCGGGCGCGTCGTCCGGGTTGCGGGCCCGGTACACCTCGCGCGCGTACTCGGGGATCTGCAGCAGCCCCGGGATCAGCTCCGCCTCGTAGGTGCGGATGGTGGACGCGGCGGGCTCGACGTCCAGGTACAGGCTGAACCACTCGGGGACCGCCCCGTCCTCGCCGTACACGTGCCACCAACTGTCGCCCTGGGTGGCTAGCGCCAGCGCGGTCAGGGCGTCGGTCTCCTCGTGAGACGCCCGGTAGTGCTGGCAGAGGACGGCGACGTCTTGTGGCTTCACCGGGTGCCGCCCGGCCTCGATCTTGAACAGCTTCGCTCGGGAGATCCCGAGCTGGCGATGGGCGACCACCTCGTCGACGGAGGTGCCAGCCAGGTCGCGCAACCTGCGCAAACGGCGGCCGAGCTGGCGTCGGACGATGGTGGGACCGGCGACCGGGGTTGCAGAGGGCACGCCCTCCACCTCCTGAACATCCCTGGCCACCCGCCCAGTCTGTCTCATCCTGAGACTCCACCTCAACGCGGGTCGCCAGCCTGGGCCGAATACTCTTACCGTGAGACTTGTGCGGTGAGAGTATCACTGCAAGACTGATTCTCGGTTCCGGTCGAACGGCGCACCCGCAATGCACACCGCCGGAACCCGGGAGCGCGGCGGATATCCCTCCCCCCGTAGGTGATCCCCGCGCTCCCGCCGCCTGCCCGGCGGAGGGAGAACCCAGTTCATGACGGCGCCGCAGACCATCGACCGCGCCACCGACAGCCCGGATCGGGCCGCGCTGCGCCTGCTCACCCGCCACCAGCTCCGGGCGGGGCCGGGCGCCCCGCGGTGTGGCTTCTGCCGGGGCGTGTGGCTTCCGCGCGGTGTGGCAGGGCGGCTGGTCGACGGGTGCGCCGCGCGTCAGCTCGCGGTCGCTGCGCTGGTCCGCCTGTTCGTGGAGCTCTCCCCCGCCGGCCCATCCCCGACCGCCGGAGGAGCCACCGATGCCCGCGCCTGACCAGCATCCCAACGACCGGCCGCCGGCCGATGTGGCCGCATCCGAGGGGTACCTGCCCGGCGCCCCGGTGTGGGTTCACCGGGGCGGCCAATGGCGGCCGGGCCTGGTGGAGCAGGCGTCCAGCCGCG
>DATEJJ010000613.1:0-3093 GCA_035278125.1 Rugosimonospora sp. | reverse complement strand
ACTCGGGCGTACGCGCCTGCGGCAACTCCAGCCGGCGGCGGGTGCGGCGCACGTCGTGGCGCCACAGCACGATCGGTGTCAGGCAGCCGAGCAGGGCGATCAGGGGCCAGAGCATGGTGGCCGGGTCGGGGTAGCCGAGTTGGACGGCGGCGGCCAGGGTGCCGCCCAGGATCAGGCACCAGCCCAGGTGGTTGCGGAAGGTACGTAGCCCGTCGCGGCTGCTCGCGTCGCCTTTCGGGGTGACCACGAACTTGGCCGGGCGGCGCAGCGCGGTACTGATCAGCATGCCGGCGTAGAGGGGTGCGCAGATCACCGACATGAGCATGCCGGTGAACCCGCGCGAGTCGGGCGGCTCGTACGGGCTGACGTTGTAACGCCGGTTGGTCAGGTACAGCCACAGCGAGAACACCGCCGCGTCCGTGTACAGCGCCAGCCACACCGTGGGCGCCACGGTGATACCGTCGGCGCCCAGCACGAGGAACAGCACCGCGTTGAGGAAGCCCAGGATCCACCCGATCGCCATCGACGGGTAGAACGTCAGGATCAGTCCATAGTGGAGCATCCGGCCCGGCGACAGCCGCCAGAACCTGCGCCAGTACGTGCGCAGCAGCACCTCGAACGTGCCCCGCGACCACCGCCGCTGCTGGCTGAAGTAGTCACTCCAGGTGCACGGCCCGTCCCCGGCGGCCAGCACGTCCGGGGTGTACACCGACTTCCACCGCTTCCCGGTCTTGGGGTTGCGGGTGGTGTGCAACGCCAACCCGGTGGCCATGTCCTCGGTGATCGAGTCGGCCAACCCCCCGACACTACGCAACGCGGCGATCCGGATCGCGTTGTTGGTACCCACCAGCATCGCCGCGTGGTACCGGTTGGCGGCCCGCTGGATGACACTGTGGAACGGGAACTGCTGCGACTCCGCCGCCCGGGTGACGAACGTCTCACCGTTCTTGTAGCACTGCGGACCCACCACATACGCCACGTCCGGATCCCGGAAATACCCCAGGATCCGCTCGGCGAAGTTGGCCAGCGGCACATGGTCCGGGTCCACCGACAGCAACACGTCGTACTTGTGGCCGTGCGTGTCCACCCACGCGTTGTAGTTACCGTGCTTGGTCCGCGCCCGGAACGCCCCCCGGCGCCGGTTGTACATCACGATGCCCTTACGGCTGAAGTGGTTGACCCCCAACTCCCAGCACATCTGCCGGACCTCCGGGTCATCACCCTCGTCCAGCAGCCACAGGTCCAGCACCCCCTCATGCCGGATCCGCCGCGCCGCCAGCAGCGTCTCCTCCACCACGTCCAGCGGCTCCTTGCTGGGCACGATCGTGGTCAGAAACGCCACCCGCAGCCGCGCATCCGCCGTGACCGGCACCGGATCCCGCGCCGTCAACGACGCCAGCGACAACGACACCACGTTCACCAACCGCATCAACTCGATCAACACGATCGAACACACCACGAACAGGTCCGCCACCCGGAACACCCCACCCGGCCGCCCACCCGGCACCGCGAAGTGCTCGGGCGCCACCAGCCACCCGAAGAACACCCCCGCAAACGCCACGTTGAGCACCGCCACCACCAACGTGCTGACCGCACGCCGGTTACCCGCCGACGTCCGCACCCCCCGGTACCGCACCCGGTACCCACCCTCCGACGGGGGCTGCCGCACCGCACCAGCCAACCGGCTGAACGCTTCGAGTCTGGCCCACGCCTCCCCGTCAGGCGACACCCCGGAATAGTCGTACACGATTCTCCCCACCCTTATCCCTAGGCGATCCAGCGACGGGCATTTATCCTTGCCCGGTGGCAAAGGAATGGCGTCGCGCCGCGGCAGGCGTACTGATGATTGCTCTTGCTGGTGGCTGCGGGCAGAATGCGGTGCCGCGGCCCGCACCCGCCCCGGATCTTCCCGATCTTTATGTCGATCCGAGCACGCCGGCCGCCACGGAGGCGGCGCGCTGGGAATCGGAGGGCCGCACCGGCGACGCCGCGCAGCTGCGCAAAATCAGCGACCGGCCGATGGCCCGCTGGCTGGGCAACACGAGCGCCGGCGGCCGGGCCGAGGTCGACGCGTACGTGGGCCGGGCGGCGGCCGACAACCGGATGCCGGTGCTGGTCGCCTACTACATCCCGCACCGTGACTGCGGCAACTTCTCCACCGGCGGCGCGGCCAGCGGCGACGCGTACCGCACCTGGATCCGCGAGGTGGCGGCCGGCATCGGCGCCCGCCCGGCGACGGTGGTGCTGGAGCCGGACGCGATCGCCCAGGCGCTGGCCGGCCGCTGCGCGAGCCTGCGCGGCGAGCGCTTCGCGCTGCTCAGCTACGCGGTGACCGTACTGAAGGCGAACAGCGCGACCCGGGTCTACCTGGACGCCGGCCACCCCCGCTGGATCGCCGACCTGGCCGCCCTCGCCGGGGCGCTGCGCGCGTCCGGGATCGCCCAGGCCGACGGATTCGCCCTCAACATCTCCAACTTCATCAGCACGGACGAGAACATCGCCTACGGGCAGCGGCTGTCGACCCAGCTCGGCGGCGCGCACTTCGTCATCGACACCAGCCGCAACGGGGCCGGCCCGGTCGCCACCGCCCAGGTCGACGGCGGTCCGGCCTGGTGCAACCCGCCGGGCCGGGCGCTGGGCCCGGCCCCGACGACGCGGACCGGGCGGCCCGGCGTGGACATGCTGCTGTGGGTCAAGCGCCCCGGTGAGTCGGACGGCGCCTGCCGGCCGGGCGAGCCCGCCGCCGGCCAGTGGTGGCCGCAGTACGCCCTCGACCTGGCCGAACACTCGCCATAGCCGGCTGCCGGGCCTACCCGGTGGCAGGCGGCTGGGCACTCCCCCTAGGAGCCGCCGCCTCAGGGGACCTGGACCCATCGGGCCACCGACGGCACCCCGGACTGGTCGACCAGGAACAGCATGTAGAAGCCGGGCGGCACGATGGTCGGCTGGTCGGGCACGGTGACCTCGACCCCGCCGTCGGTCGCGGTGAACGGCAGCGCGATCGAGCGCTGCTCCAGGTTGGTGTTATGGGTCGCCGCGCTCGGCCGGACCAGCCGCACCTTCGCGATCCGGGTGGGATCCGGGGTGGCGAAC
>DATEJJ010000612.1:0-10822 GCA_035278125.1 Rugosimonospora sp. | reverse complement strand
CCCGCACGCTGGAGGCGCAGCGGCTCGCGCACAGCGCCGCCCGGGCGGAGCAGCTGGCCGAGATCGACCGGGTGCGCACCGCGATCCTGGCCGCGGTCGGGCACGACCTGCGCACCCCGCTGGCCAGCATCAAGGCGTCCGCGTCCAGCCTGCGCACGGTCGACGTGGCGTTCTCGCCGGAGGACTCCGATGAGCTGCTGGCCACCATCGAGGAGTCCACCGACCAGCTCTCCGACCTGGTGGAGAACCTGCTCGCGATGAGCCGGCTGCAGGCGGGAGTACTGTCCGTACAGTCCCGGCCCGTGGCGCTGGATGAGGTGGTCGCGCGGGCGCTGCTGCACACCCCCGGCGGCGACCGGGTCGAGGTCGCGGTCCCGGACGACCTGCCGCTGGTGCGGGCCGACCCCGGCCTGCTGGAGAGGGTGGTGGCCAACCTGGTGAACAACGCGCTACAGGCCGCGCCTGGGCCGGTCACCGTGCACGCGGCCACGGAGGGCCCGTGGGGCCGGTTGACGATCATTGATCATGGTACGGGCATCCCCGTCGCCGAACGCGAACGGGTCTTCGAGCCGTTCCAGCGGCTGGACGACCGTACCGCCGAGGGGCGCATCGGGCTCGGCCTCGCCATCGCGCGCGGCTTCACCGAGGCGATGGGCGGTACCGTCACCCCGCGCGACACACCCGGCGGCGGCCTGACCATGACCGTGACGCTGCCGCTGGTGGATCCGGCGGCCCGGGGTGACTAAGCCCCGGCTCCTGGTGGTCGACGACGACCGGCAGCTGCTGCGCGCGTTGCGGATCAACCTGAGCGCGCGCGGGTACGAGGTGGCGGTGGCACCGGACGGCGCGTCGGCCCTCGCGGCGGCCAGCCGGCAGCCCCCCGACCTGCTCATCGTGGACCTCGGCCTGCCCGACATGGACGGGGTACAGGTGGTGGAGGGGGTACGCGGCTGGTCCACCGCGCCGATCATCGTGCTCTCCGCCCGGGACGTGGAGCAGGCCAAGGTACAGGCGCTGGACGCGGGTGCGGACGACTACGTGACCAAGCCGTTCGGCATGGACGAGCTGCTCGCCCGGGTACGCGCCGCGCTGCGCCGGGCCGCGCCGGCCACCGAGGACCCGGTGGTCGCCACCGACGCGTTCACCGTGGACCTGGCCGCCCGCCGGGTCACCCGGGACGGTGCCGACGTGCGGCTCACCCCGACCGAGTGGCACCTGCTGGAGGTGCTGGTACGCCACCCCGGGAAGCTGGTCAGCCAGCGGCAGCTGCTGCAGGAGGTGTGGGGCCCCCGGTACGAGCGGGAGACCAACTACCTGCGGGTGTACGTCGCGCAGCTGCGCGCCAAGCTGGAGCCGGACCCGTCCCGCCCCCGGCACCTGCTCACCGAGCCGGGGATGGGGTACCGATTCCAGCCGTGACGTCCGGGCCCAGGTCCACGGTCAGCGTGACGGTGACCCCGTCGGCCTCGTGCCGCATCGGCCGGCCCAGCCGGCGCAGCGTGTGGATCATCGCACTGTTCTCGCCCCTGGTACGGGCGCGCAGCGCTTCGGCACCGGCGGCGGTGGCCAGGCGTACCGCCCGGCGCAGCAGCGCGGTACCCAGCCCGCGCCGCTGCCAGGCGTCCTCCACAAGCAGCCCGACCTCCGCCTCCGGCCCGCTCCACGCCAGGCCGCCCAGGGCCACGACCCGCCCGGACCCGGCCCCGGCGACCAGGGTGTACCCGGTGCCCAGCAGCTCGTCCAGCCGGTCGGGCCACGGGTAGCGGCGCCGGCTGTCCGCCGAGCAGCGCTCGTACATGGCGGTGACCTCGTCCAGGTCGTCGTCGCCCGCCAGCCGTACCGTGACCTCCTCGCCACCGGGGAGCAGCAACTGCCAGCGGTTGGTGACCCGCGCCGCGATCACCCCGGCCAGCTCGACCAGCGCGTTGGCGCGTGCGTACTCGGCCGGGGTGAAGGGTGGCGCCTCCCGGTCCACGTACACGGTGCCACCGGACGGGTCGGGCAGCGCCATCGCGGAGTCGGTGAAGCCCTGCCAGGTGGGGCCCTCGTCCGGGCGCCACCGGACGGTGCACTCCCCCATCAGCGCGCCCAGCGCCACGTCCAGCTCCTGCGGCTCGCGTACCAGCTTCGCGGCCAGCCCGAGCAGGTGGGTCGGCCCGTCGACCAGCCCGTACGGGTCGGTCCGCGCCACCCACGGGTCCCGGCCACGGCCCTTGGCGACGGCCGCGCGCAGGTCCGCCTCGGTCAGCGCGTCGGGCGCGTCGACCAGAAAGTCATCGATCGCCCCGCCCTCGCTCGCGTGCACCTGTACCGACAGGATGTTCACCGAACGCAGGGCCAGGCTGGCCGTCAGTACGGAGAGGAAACCCGGCCGGTCGTCCACCGTTGCCCGGATCCGCCAGAGCGCCATGGGTGCTTCCTTCGACGTGCGTGTTACGTGTCCAGTGCCGCTTACGTGTCCAGTGCCGCGGTCGCCAGGCGACCGCCGGTGTTGACCGGCCACACCCGGGGCGCGGCGGCGCTCGGCGCGGCGGCGCAGGCCCGGCCGATCTCTTCCAGCCGGGCGCCGAGTACCAGCGCGCTCGCCCGTACCAGCTGGGCCAGCCGGTCCACCTCGGTGACGTGGAACGCCGGTACCTGCGGCGCGCCCCGCTCGCCGCCCCGCGCGACGAGCAGTACCACGCCGCCCCGGCCGAGCGGCGCGGCGCCGAAGCGCACCCCGTCAACCCCCTCGAACGCGCGCGGGCGTAGCGGGGTCACGTCCGGCGGGCGCAGCGGCTGCGGTGCCCGCCAGCTCGCGTACGCCACCCCGGGCTCGCCGGTCCCCGAGTCCGGCCCGGAACCGCCCCCCTGTGCCCAGTCCGCGGGTACCACGAGCGCCGCGGCCCAGTCCGCCGAGAGCAGCCCGGGGACGGCGTCGACCAGGGTCGCCAGCCCGTCGTCCGGGTTCGCGGCCACCTGGCCGACCAGTTCGGCGTCGGCTCCCCCGACCGCCGGCGCGCCGACGGAGCGCCACACTCCCTCGACCGCCACGCCCGGGATGGCACCCAGCCCGCCGAGGATCCGGTCGACCGGCGCGGCGGCCGGCCAGATCACCGTGAAGTCGTCGACCGCCCGGCCGCCGACCCGCTCCAGCACCACCATCTGGACGATGTCCGCGCCGGTGACACCTAACGTGCGCGCCACCTGACCCAGTGAACCGGGTCGATCGGGCAGCCGGACCCGCAGCCGGAGCAACATCCCCTTGATCCTCCGCAACCTGAACTCGTGGTGGACGCTGGGTACATTGTGCGCCCGTCCCGTTTCCGGCCGATTTCGGCGCCATGTCCCTCCGGGGCCAGCCTTCAGGCGGAGGCGCGGCGTACCAGGTGGGTGTCCAGAATGATCGAACTTGGGCCGATGTCGCCGCGGAGGCGGTCGAGCAGCAGGCGGCCCATCTCGCGGCCCATCTCCTCCACCGGCTGGTGCACCGTGGTCAGCGGCGGCTCGGTCTGGCGGGCGATCACCGAGTCCTCGAAGCCCACCACCGCCACGTCCGACGGGATCCGCCGGCCGCGCTCCTTGAGCACCCGCATGGCGCCCGCGGCCATCAGGTCCGAGGCCGCGAAGATCGCGTCCACGTCCGGCCGGCGGCTGAGGATCTGGCGCATGGCCGCGGCGCCGCTCTCCTCGCTGAAGTCGCCGTGCGCCACCAGGTCCGGGCTGACCGGCAGACCGGCCTCCCGGATGGCCCGGCAGAAGCCGTCCAGCCGGGCCAGCCCGGCGCCCATGTCCTGCGGGCCGGCGACCGTACCGATGGCCCGCCGGCCACCCGCCAGCAGGTGGTTCACGGCCAGCCGGGCGCCACCCACGTTGTCCACGTCCACGAAACTGATCGGTTCACTGCCGTTCAGCATGCGGGCCGGCCGCCCGCCGAGCACCGCGGCCAGACCGCGCTCGGCCAGCCGGTACGGCAGCGGGTCGTCGTCGTGCAGCGAGAGCAGCAGTACCCCGTCCACATGCTGGGCGGTGAGGTGCTGGTTGACCCGGTCCCGCTGGGCCGGCGACTGCGCCATCGCCAGCCACAGCTGCAGCGGCGTCTCGGCGAGTACCGCGCTGATGCCGCGGATGATGCCCGCGAAGAACGGCTCCCCGAAGACCCGCGCCTCGGACTCGCACACCACAAGCGCAACCGAGTCAGTGCGTTGCGTGACAAGGGCGCGGGCCGCGCGGTTGGGCACATAGTTCAGTTCGGCGATGGCCTGTTCGACCGCGGCGCGTGACTCCGGGCTCACCTGGGGCGAGCCGTTGACCACCCGGGAAACCGTGCCCCGGCCTACGCCTGCGCGTGCCGCAACCTCGTCCAGGGTGGGTCGCCCCGCTGAACGGGTGCGCTGGCTCGTCATGTGCTTCTCCTCGTCCGGCGGCGCTCCGGCTCCGGACCGGGCACTCGTACTCTCCCTATTGTGCGGCCAAGCCGTTCCGGCGCGTCACCTCTGCGTACCATCGAGCGCTGGTCTTCGGCGTACGCCGCTGCGTCGGATAGTCCACATAGACCATGCCGAAGCGGCGGGTGTAGCCCCACGACCACTCGTAATTGTCCAACAGGGACCACGCGAAGTATCCACGTAGCGGGATTCCTTCATTGATCGCTTGGTGGCACGCGCGCAGGTGCTGCGCGATGTAATCGCGCCTGCGCGGGTCGTGCACCGTACCGTCGGGTGCGACCTCGTCGTCGAACGCGGCACCGTTCTCCGTTACGTAGAGCGGGATACGCGGATACTCTTCGTCGAGCCGGCGCAGGGTCTCCAGCAACCCGCCGGCGTCGATCTCCCATCCCATCGCGGTGACCGGCAGCCCGCGCGCGTGGAACCGCACCTCCTCGCTGCCCGGCCAGTGGGACGGCCGGCGCCGGTGCTCCCCGCCCCGGCCGTCCGCGGCGGGCGCGCCGACCACGTGCCGGCTGTAGTAGTTGACGCCCAGTACGTCCATGTCCGCGCCGATGGTGGCCAGATCGCCCGGACTCACGTGGCCGAAATCGCTTGTCCCGCGCAGATCCTCGACCACGTCGGCCGGGTATTGGCCGCGCAGCAACGGATCCAGGAACAGCCGGTTGGCCAGACCGTCGATGCGCCGGGCCGCGTCCGCGTCCCCGGGCGTGGTCGTGTGCGCGGACACCGGGTACAGGTTGAGCGTCACGCCCAACTCCGAGTCCGCGCGCTGCGCCCGCATCGCCTGTACCGCCAGGCCGTGGCCGAGCATCAGGTGGTGCGCGGCGGCCAGCGACGCGGGTGCGTCGGACCGGCCGGGCGCGTGGATACCGGACGCGTAGCCGAGGAACGCGGAGCACCAGGGCTCGTTCAGCGTGGTCCAGTACCGCACCCGGTCACCGAGCTGCCGGTGCGCGAGCGCGGCGTACTCGGCGAAGCGGGCGGCGGTGTCGCGGACCGGCCAGCCGCCGGCGTCCTCCAGCGGCTGCGGCAGATCCCAGTGGTACAGCGTGACCCACGGCTGGATGCCGTGCGCCAGCAGTTCGTCGACGAGCCGGTGGTAGAAGTCCATTCCTTGGGAATTGACCGGGCCGCGGCCACCCGGCTGGATGCGCGGCCAGGACAGGGACAGCCGGTACGAGCGCAGCCCCAGGTCGGCCATGAGCCGCACGTCCTCGCGGTACCGGTGGTAGTGGTCGCACGCCACGTCCCCGGTGTGCCCCGCCACGATCCGGCCCGGTACCCGGCTGAATGTGTCCCAGATGGACGGCGTACGGCCGCCTTCGGTCGCCGCGCCCTCGATCTGGTACGCCGCGGCCGCCGCGCCCCAGAGGAAGTCCGGTGGGAACGAGAGGAGCCCGTCCGCTCCGGTCGCCGCGAGGTCTGCCGGTCGAGGCTGGATCGCAGTCACGCTTTAAGTGCACCTTCCATGATGCCGCCGATGATTTGTCTACCGAAGATGACGAATACCACCAGAAGCGGCACGATGGCCACCGCTGTTCCCGCGAACACCTGGGCGTAGTCCGTGTAGTAACCGGTGCCGAGGCTGCGCAGCGAGATCTGTACGGTCGGGTTGCTCGGGTCCTGCAGCGCGACCAGCGGCCACATGAAGTCGTTCCAGGTCTGCATGAACGTGAAGATGGCCAGCACCGCCGCGGCCGGGCGCAGTGCGGGCAGCACCACGTTCCAGTACGTGCGCCAGGTGCTGCAGCCGTCCACCCGGGCCGCCTCGATCAGCTCGTCCGGTACCGCCTGCGCCGCGTACTGCCGCATCATGAACACGCCGAAGCCGCTGACCAGGAACGGCACGATGACCGACTGCAGGTGGTTGTGCCAGTCGAACTTGATCATCATGAGGTACAGCGGGATGATGCCCAGCTGTACCGGCACCATCATGCTGCCGAGGATCAGCAGCAGCAGCACGTTCTTGCCGGCGAAGCGCAGCTTGGCGAAGGCGAATCCGGCCAGCGAGGCGAAGAAGACCGTGGACAGCGTGACGCAGCTGGCCACGATGATGGAGTTCAGCAGACCGGTGCCGATGTTGGCGTCCTGGTTCGCCCACACCTTGGACAAATTGCTGAGAAAATTACCGCCGGGCACCAGCGGCGGGGGTACCGCGTTGATCGCGTCGTTGGTGCGGCTCGCCCCGACCAGCGCGAAGTAGATCGGGAACACCGACAGCGCCACCGCGGCGACCAGGGTGATGTACGTGAGCGGGCTCGCCTTCCAGAGCCCGGCACCGGGTACCTGCCGGCGCGGGCGGGCCTTGCCGGGCGGCTCGGTGATCCGGAGGTGGCTGCCGGAGTACGTGGCGGTCATCGGCCTACCTGTCTGAGTTGATCCGTCGGACGATCAGGAAGTTGAGGATGGACGTGATCAGGATGATCATGACGAGCACCCAGGCCACGGTCGCCGCGTAGCCGAGCCGGCCGCGCTCGAACATCTGCTCGAACAGGTACATGGTCATCGTCTGGTACGGCCGGGTGGCCCCGCCCCGGTACCCGCCGGAACCGGTCGTGAACGTGACCGGCTCGCCGAACAGTTGCAGCCCGCCGATGGTGGAGATGATCACCGTGAAGATGATCGTCGGGCGCAGCATCGGTACCGTGATCCGCCAGAACTGCTTGGACGCCGAGGCACCGTCCAGCGACGCCGACTCGTACACGTCCCGCGGGATGGACTGCATCGCGGCCAGGTAGATCAGCGCGTTGTACCCGGTCCACCGCCAGTTGACCATCGTGGCGATCGCGCTCCACGAGGACCACCGGTCGGCCTTCCAGTCGATCGGGCCGATGCCGATACCGTGCAGCAGCCAGTTGAAGAGGCCGAAATCGCGGCTGTACAGCTCGTTGAACACGATGCCGACGACCGCGGTGGAGGTGATGATGGGCACGATCACGCCCATCCGGAAGAACGTGCGCGAACGGATCCGCTTGTTCAGCAGGTTCGCCAGGAACAGCGCCATCAGCAGCTGCGGAAGGGTCGAGAGCACGAAGATGCCGAACGTGTTCTCCACCGAGTTCCAGAACTGGCTGTCGTGGTACAGCTCGCGGAAGTTACCGAGCCCGAGGAACGCGTGCGACTGGCCGGCCGACAGCAGCGGCCAGTTGTGCAGCGAGATCCAGAGCGTGTACAGCATCGGGTACACCCCGAAGACCGCGAACAAGATGAAGAACGGCGCGACGTACAGGTAGGGCGAGCCCTTGATGTCCAGCCGGCTGAGCCGGTTCCGGATGCTGCCGGGCCGCACCGGTTGCGGGCCGGCGGCCGGGGTACCCCGCGGCCTGGTCCCGGCTTCTGCGTGCAGTGTCATGTTCCCCAGTCCCTCTGGCCGCCGCCGTGGCGTGCGCGTGGACCAGGTGGTGCCGGCGGCTGTGGGTACCGCCGGCACCACCCGGTCGGGCGTGGCGCCACGTCAGTCGCTGTTGGCCGTTACTGCTTGGCTGCCGTGGTGCCGTTCTTGACCGCGTCGGCCCATGCCTGGTCGGCCGTGCGCTTCTTCTGTTCGACCGAACGCAGGGCATCCTCGACCGCGTTGCGGACTGGTTGGTTCTGCGCGCCCAGGTACACCGGGTGCAGGTTCTGCGCGCTCTTGCTGAAGATCACGCTGGTGGGCGCGTTGTTGAAGTACGGGTTCGTGTACGAGGTGAAGTCCGGCTGCTGCCACACGCTCGTGTCGGACGGGAAGTTACCGATCGCCTTGTACACGGCCAGCTGCGCGTCCGGCGTGGTCAGGTACTTGGCGAGGTCGGCGGCCTCCTTGATGTGCTTGCCGGCCTTGGGCACGGTCAGGAACGACCCGCCCCAGTTGCCGCCGCCACCCGGGATGTCGGCGACGTCCCACTTGCCGGCCGCGCTGTCGCCCGCGTTCTGCTTGATCAAGGCGAGCATCCACGGCGGCGCCGCGATGGTGGCGAAGCTGGCGTTCTTGAAGCCCTTGACCCAGTCGTCGGAGAACGAGGTCAGGCCGGCGGACAGGCCCGCGGACAGCGCCTGGTTGGTGGTGTCCCACGCGTTCTTGACGTCCGGGTTGGAGGCCAGTACGAGCTGGTCGGACTTGTCGAAGTAGGTGAAGCCGGAGCCGGAGCCGGCGGTCTGCATCAGGATCGTGTTGTAGAGGTTGGTCGCGGAGTCCACGAACTTCGCGGTCTTCACCTTGGCCGAGAACTGCTGGCCCACCTTGATGTACGAGGCCCAGTCCGGCCACAGCGCGGATACCTTCGCCCGGTCCGTGGGCAGGCCGGCCTTGGCGAACAGGTCGGTCCGGTACGCCATGCCGAGCGGGCCGACGTCGGTGCCGTAGCCGAGCACCTGGCCGTCCTTCGTGCTGCCCTCGTCCCACTTCCAGGCCGGGTAGTTGGACTTCATGGCGTCGGCGCCGTAGTCGGACAGGTTGACGAAGTTCTGCGCCTGGTTCTTGAACGCGGTGACGGTACCCTCTTCCAGCGCGACCACATCGGCCGGTGCGGTACCGGCGGCCATCGCGGTCTTCACCTTGTTGGTCTCGTCATCCAGGCCCGAACCACTGCCGTCCTCGACGATCGTGATGTTCGGGTGGGCCTGCATGTACTTCTCGTACAGACCCGCCGTCTTGTATCCGAAGTCGCCGAAGACCAGCACGTGCAGGGTGATCTTCGCGTTGCTGTTGCTCGCGGTGCCGTTGCTGCTCTTGGAACATCCGGCCGCGGCGGCCAAAGCCACCGCCGCGACCAGAGCGACCGCCGCGAAACCGCGACGGCGCGGGAGAACGCCCATCCTTCAGACCCCTCTCAGGTCACTATGTGTAGCGAGGGCCTGGACGCACGCCAACGCGAACCCGTTTGCCGCCGTGCGATCCAGTCCGCCTCTTCGGGCGCGCCCAGGCGTTTCGTCCTCGCGGACTAGCGACCAGATGGCACACCGGTTGATCCAGATGTGTGGCGGTCCACACATCTGCGGGAGCGCTCCCATGAGATTGCCGTCAGGTTACGCAAGTGTCAAGGGAACCTTGGGAGCGTTCCCATTTTGTTACCGCGATCGATACGGCCCATAGCGGAGGTCAATCAGCTAATACGCAGGGAAACCACCAATGCGTCATTTCCCCGGAAAGAGTTCGTGGCCCGGTACACGCGCGCACCGGGCCACGAAAATGGACTGGAATCAGGCCATGCGACGCAGCAGGGCGGTGGCCCGGTCCGGGTCGAACTGGCGCGGATCGAAGGGCCGACCGATCCACTCCGCCATCGCCTCGTGCTCCGGGTGCCCCGGATCGGCCAGTGCCGCGAGGAACCCCGCGTACCCGTACGCGCCGCCCACGTCCTCGGGCGGGCACGCGTTCTGCCCGGCCAGGCAGATCGGGTACCGCTCGTCCGGGTCGCCCGGGTGGATCTGCTCCACCACGACCTCGTGCTCCCACCAGTCGCCGAAGTCGTAGGTGTAGACGAACATGCTGTCCTTGCCGGCCACCGTGTCCAGCCGCACGTCCAGCTCGTCGCGCAGGTCCAGCTCGCCATCCGGATCGGGCTGGCCGTACTGAATACCGTCGATCTCGAACGAGTGCAGGTGATAGTCCTGCCAGCCCATGGCGAGCTGGATCACCCGGTGCAGCCGGTCGAGACTGTACCCACCGGGCAGCGCGACCCGCCGCCACACGTCCGGAATGACGTCGCCCAGTGTGATCTTCAGCTGGTAGATCTGTCGCGCCATGGGTCTCCTGTCGTCCGTTCCGTCAGCATCCTCTCAGGCACGTCGATTCTCGGCATCCGACACCCGGATCATCCACACTGAAAAGCATGATCTGCCAGCGCTGCCGGGACGGCGAGCATCGGAGCTGCCCGGGCGGCACCTGGTGCGACTGCCAGCACCGCGAACCGGCGCCCACGCCACCGGTGACCGGCCCCGCGGGCGAGTGAACGGGCCATCGGCCAGGATATGCGCATGTACCGGATCTGGCCCGACCCCGACCCCACCCCCCTCGACGACGCGGCCCTGACCGAGCTGTACGCGCCGCCACCGGGCGTACCGTCACTGCGGGTCAACTTCGTCACCAGCGTGGACGGCGCGGTGGAGGTCGAGGGGTACTCGGCCGGGCTCGGCTCGCCCGCGGACAAGAAGGTCTTCGGCCTGCTCCGCATGTACCCGGACGCGCTGCTGGTGGCCGCCGGCACGGTGCGGCACGAGGGGTACCACGCGGTGCGCCTGGACGAGCACCGCCGCGCCTGGCGCCTGGAGCACGGCCTGCCCGCGTACCCCCGACTGGTTGTGGTGTCCGCGCGCCTGGACCTCGACCCCACCCAGGACGCGCTGGCCGCGGCCCCGGTCCGCCCGATCGTGCTGACCCACGCGGCCGCGCCGCCGGACCGCCGCGCGGCCCT
>DATEJJ010000611.1:0-3177 GCA_035278125.1 Rugosimonospora sp. | reverse complement strand
TCTGGCCCGCCAGGATCTCGGACAGCCGGTGTGAAATTTCCGGATAGTGGTCGAAACCGAGCACGGCCGCCGCCTCGGGCAGGCTGTCCGCCAGCTCCACCCCGTGCCGCTCGGCCAGGCACCCGGTGGCCACCACCTTCGCGCCCGTGTCGGCCGCCGCGAGCAGCGTCTCGATCGACTCGCGCTTGGCCTTCTCGACGAAGCCGCACGTGTTGACCAGCACCACGTCCGCGTCCGAACCGTCGGTGGTGACCTCCCAGCCACCCGCCGACAGCCGGGCGGCCAGCTCCTCCGAGTCGACCTCGTTACGCGCGCAGCCGAGCGTCAGCAGCGCGACCCGGGCGGGCTTGGGTGCGGACTGGTCAAGGGACACGCACCGAGGGTACCGGGCTGCCGGTCAGCGCTGGTGAGCGTGGGCCTCCACGGACAGCAGCACACCCAGCGTGACGGTCAGGACCGCGAGCTGCGCCACCCCGTACACCAGCCCCAGCGGTACCGTCGCCAGCGCCACCAGCAGGCCGGCCAGGCGGTACCCGGGCCGCCCGATCCGCAGCACCCGGCGGAACGCCACGTCCCCGAGCAGGAACAGGGCCACGCCGCCGCCCAGCGCCAGCGCCCGGCCGGGCCCGATCGGCTCGAACGCGTGCCCGATCACCTTCTTCACGCCGGCGGCCAGCACCACGATGCCGAGCAGCAGTACGTAGTGCCACAGCCCGTACGCCAGCACCGCCGCCCGGGCCCGCAGGCGGGTGTCCGCGATACCGGCCAGCGCGTGCTCGGCCCGCTCGTCGTCCCCGCCGAAGTACGCCCACCACAGGTAGTACGCCAGCACCAGGCCGAGTACCGCCATCGCCACCAGGCGCAGGCTGACCCGCTCGCCCACGCCCAGGCCGATCGCGATCACGGACTCGCCCAGCGCCACGATCACCACCAGCCCGTGCCGCTCGACGAAGTGCGCGGCGGAGATGGTGAACCCGCCGATCGGGTGCAGCAACGGGCTGGCCAGCTGTACCGCGATCGCGGCGCACCAGCACGCGGTACGCCACGGGTCGGGTACCAGCCCGCCAGCCAGCACCAGCGTGGCGCTGGCCAGGTTCAGCGGACCCAGCCCGCGCATCGCGGTGAGCACGCCCTGCCCGCCCGCTGCCACGAAAAGTCCACTGTGGACGAGGTTGACCACGAAGTACCCGACCCCGAAGGCCCAGCCCGCACTCGTGTACCCGTCGGGGACGGCCAGCGCGATGGTGAAGAAGCCGGCCATCGCGGTCACCAGCAGCACCCGCCGCCCGGTGTTGGTCGGCGCGACCGTGTTGGTCAGCCAGGCGTACCCGTCGTACATCCACCAGATCAGGCCGAGCATCAGCATCACGCGCAGCAGCCCGGGTACGGTCAGGCCGTCCGAGAGCCGGGCGGTGAGCTGCGTGACGGTGAACACGAAGACCAGGTCGAGGAACAGCTCCAGGGTGCTGACCCGGATGGTGGGCGCCGCCTCAGCCGCCACGGGCTCAGCCGTCACGGAGCTCCGCCAGGGCGGCGTCCAGCTCGTCCGGCTTGACCAGCACGTCGCGCGCCTTCGAGCCCTCGGACGGGCCGACGATCCCGCGCGTCTCCATCAGGTCCATGAGCCGGCCCGCCTTGGCGAAGCCCACCCGCAGCTTGCGCTGCAGCATGCTGGTAGAGCCGAACTGCGAGGTGACCACCAGCTCGATCGCCTGTACCAGCAGGTCGAGGTCGTCGCCGATGTCCTCGTCGATCTTCTTCTTCTCCTGCGCCGGGGCCAGCACATCCGGCCGGAACTCCGGCTCGCGCTGGTCGTGGCAGAACTTGACCACCGCCTGGATCTCCCCCTCGCCCACCCAGGCACCCTGGATCCGGATCGGCTTCGACGCCCCCATCGGCAGGAACAGCCCGTCGCCCCGGCCGATCAGCTTCTCCGCACCGGGCTGGTCCAGGATGACCCGGGAGTCGGCCAGGCTGGACGTGGCGAACGCGAGGCGGGACGGCACGTTCGCCTTGATCAGGCCGGTCACCACGTCCACGCTCGGGCGCTGGGTGGCCAGCACCAGGTGGATACCGGCGGCGCGGGCGAGCTGCGTGATGCGTACCACCGCGTCCTCCACGTCGCGCGGCGCCACCATCATCAGGTCGGCCAGCTCGTCCACAATCACCAGCAGGTACGGGTACGGGCGGATCACCCGCTCGCTGCCGGGCGGGGCCTTGATCTGCCCGGACCGTACCTTCTTGTTGTAGTCGTCGATGTGCCGTACCCCGGCCGCGGCCAGGTCGTCGTAGCGCATGTCCATCTCGCGGACGACCCAGTCCAGCGCGTCCGCCGCCTTCTTCGGGTTGGTCACGATCGGGGTGACCAGGTGCGGGATGCCCTCGTAGCTGGTCAGCTCGACCCGCTTCGGGTCGACCAGGAGCAGCCGCACCTCGTCCGGCGTGGCCCGGGTCAGGATCGACACCAGCAGGCTGTTCAGGCAGGAGGACTTGCCGGCGCCGGTGGCGCCCGCGATCAGGATGTGCGGCATCTTCGCCAGGTTCGCGACGACGTACCCGCCCTCGATGTCCTTGCCCAGCGCCACCAGCAGCGGGTGCTGGTCCGAGGTGGCCGGGCGGGAGCGCAGCACGTCACCGAGCGCCACGTTCTCCCGGTCGGCGTTGGGGATCTCCACGCCCACGGCACTCTTGCCGGGGATCGGGCTGATGATCCGTACATCGGGCGACTTGACCGCGTACGCGATGTTGCGGGACAGCTGGGTGATGCGCTCCACCTTCACGCCCGGCCCCAGCTCCACCTCGTACCGGGTGACTGTCGGGCCGCGGGCGAAGCCGGTGACCGCCGCGTCCACATCGAACTGCTCGAACACGCTCTGCAGCGCGTTGATCACTTCCTCGTTGGCCTTGCTGCGCGCCTTCGGGGCGTCGCCCGCGGCGAGCAGGTGCGGCGGGGGCAGCTTGTAGTCCGCGTCGGTGAGCGCGAGCTGCTCGGCCCGGGTGGGCAGCGGGGAGTGCTCCGGCGGTGGCGGTGGCGCCTTGCGGGCCGCCGGCGGGCGGGGCGGCTTGCGCGGCAGCACCACCGTGTCGTACACCGGATCGGCCTCCTCGGCCGGCTCCTCCTCGGCCTTCTCGGCGAACGCGGCCTGCCGGCGGCGGGACGGGCGGCGGCGCGGGGGC
>DATEJJ010000610.1:0-3348 GCA_035278125.1 Rugosimonospora sp. | reverse complement strand
GACGCGATCCGCTGGGCGAGCGCGGCGGGCGGTGCGGCGGTACGCCGGCTGGGCGCCTCGGCGGCGCTGCCCAAGCGGAGAGCCATCGAGGAGCTGTACGCGCAGACCTACTGATCCGCCACCGGCAGGCCGGCCGAGCGTACCGCCCGCCCGTCCGCGGTGACCGCGGCCGACTCGTACCCGTCCAGGCGGGCCAGCCAGTTCAGCCCGGGCAGGCCCATGGCCAGTGCCGCGGTGGCGTACGCGTCCGCCAGGCCCAGGTCCGGCCCGACCACCGTCACCGAGCGCAGTGCCGTGGCCGGCTCGCCCCGCCGCGGGTCGATCACGTGGTACCCGCGCTCGTACACGCCCGAGGTGGCCACGGCCGCGTCGCGTACCGCCAGTACCCACGCCACCTTGTCCGCCTGCCACGGGTGCCGGATGCCCACCCGCCACGGCTCGCCCGGCGCCGGCCCGCCACGCAGCGCCACGTCGCCGCCCGCGTTCAGGCAGTGGTTCATCGAGCCGGCGGCGCAGAGCCGGTCCGAGGCCACCTGTACCGACCAGCCCTTCACGTACCCGGACGGGTCCAGCCGCCCGGTCGCGTACACGTCGAAGTAGCCGTCCGTGGCGCTCCACAGGTCGGCGCAGGCCGCCAGCACCGCGCGCAGGTCGGCCGAGGCGCTGGCCACCGGCAGTTCGCCGCGCTGCACCCGGTTGACCTCGCTGCCCTCCTGGTACGTGCTGAACCGGGCGTCGACCAGGCGCAGCCAGTCGAACACCCCGTCGGCCAGCCGGTCCGCCTCGCCGGGCGGCAACGGGTCCGCGATGTCCAGGCTGATCGCGGTACCCATCACCTGTTCTACCCGACGCACGGCGCCATTCTCCCGCCCGGCGCGCCGGGATGGCGCCCAGGCCCGACCATGGGGGTATGAGGTTCATTCTCAACGTGCTGTGGCTGGTGTTCGGTGGCCTGTTCCTGGCGCTCGGGTACGCGCTGGCCGGCCTGATCTGTTTCCTGCTGATCGTCACGATCCCGTTCGGCATCGCCTCGTTCCGCATCGCCAACTACGCACTGTGGCCGTTCGGCCGGGAACTGGTGCACAAGCCGAGCGCCGGGGTGGCCTCCACCGTGGGCAACGTGATCTGGTTCATCGTGGCCGGGTGGTGGCTGGCGCTGGGGCACATCGCCACCGCGATCGCCCAGTTCGTCACGATCATCGGGATCCCGCTGGGCCTGGCCAACCTGAAGCTGGTGCCGGTCTCCCTCTTCCCGCTGGGGCACGAGGTGCGTGACATACCCTGACGGGATGCTCGTACAGACAACTGTCTCCGGCGGGATCGGCACCATCAGGCTCGACCGCCCGCCGATGAACGCGCTGAACACCGAGGTACAGGAGGGGTTGCGGTCCGCGGCCCGGTCGCTGTCCGCCGACGACGAGGTCCGCGCGGTCATCGTGTACGGCGGGGAGAAGGTCTTCGCCGCCGGCGCGGACATCAAAGAGATGGCTGGAATGTCCTATGTGGACATGGCGGCCCGGGCGGTGGAGCTGTCCTCCGCGTTCGACTCGATCGCCCGGATCCCGAAGCCGGTGGTGGCCGCGATCACCGGGTACGCCCTCGGTGGCGGCTGCGAGCTGGCGCTGGCCTGCGACTGGCGGGTGGTCGCGTCCGACGCGAAGCTGGGCCAGCCCGAAATCAACCTGGGCGTCATCCCGGGCGCCGGCGGTACCCAGCGGCTGCCCCGGCTGATCGGCCCGGCGCGCGCCAAGGACATGGTGATGTCGGGCCGGATGGTGGGCGCCGAGGAGGCGCTCGCGATCGGCCTCGCCGACCGGGTGGTACCGCCGGCCGAGGTCTACTCCGCCGCCGTCGAGCTGGTCACGCCGTACCTGTCCGGGCCGGCCCAGGCGCTGCGGGCGGCGAAGCTCGCGATCGACGGCGGCCTGTCCATGGACCTCACCGCCGGGCTCGCCTGGGAGAGCCAGCTGTTCACCGCGCTGTTCGCGACGCAGGACAAGGTGGAGGGTATGGCGGCCTTCGTGGAGAAGCGGAAGGCCAACTTCACGGGACGGTGAGTACCCGTTCCGTACCCACCGGCAGGTGCACCGGCATGCCACACTGTCGGTTATGACGGGACCGCAGGGGGTGACGCTGTGGCGTCGCCGGCTCGGTGGCTCCCTGCGGGAACTACGGGAGGCCGCCGGGCTCACCCGGGAACAGGTCGGTCGGGCCCTCGACTGTTCCAGTTCAAAAATCAGCCGGATTGAGAACGGCGATGTCGGGGTGCGCCGCGGTGACCTGACCGTGATGCTCAACATCTACGGTGTGACCGACGCCGCGCGGCGCGAGGCGCTCATCGAACTCGCCCGCGAATCCAAGCTGCGCGGCGGCTGGTGGGCCGCGCACCGCGCCCTGCTGTCCCCGCCCGAACTGCGCTACCTGGAGCTGGAGTCCGCGGCCGTGGCCATCGACGGCCTGGGCCTGGTGACCGTACCGGACCTGGTGCAGACGGCGGAGTACGCCCGCGCCGACATCCGGGCCAGCCACCGGGACGTCACCGAGGACCAGGTCGACCGGCTGGTACAGGTGCGGCTGACCCGGCAGGAGCTGCTCAACGGCGACGAGCACCTCGCGGTCCGCCTGATCCTCGACGAGGCGGCCCTGCACCGCCGGGTGGGCGGCGCAACGGTCATGGCGGATCAGCTGCGCCACCTGCTCAAGCTCGGCGCCCGGCCGTCCGTGACGGTGCAGGTGCTGCCGTTCGACCGGGCCGGCGCGGCCGGCGTACGCGCCGGCTTCACCCTGCTGCGCTTCTCCGACGAGCGCGTCTCCGGCACCGTGTACGTGGACGGGCTGGGTGGGGACGGGCTGCAGGAGCGGCCCGAGGACGTGCACCGCGCCGACGCGGTGTTCGCCCGGCTGCGCACGGAGGCGCTCAGCCCGGTGGACTCACTGCACTGCATCGAGGCGCTGGGTCGAACCCGGTGGCTGGGCGAGTTCTAGACTTCTTTGGTGGCTGCGCCCGGTTTCGCCCTAGGTGTCGACCTGGGTACCTCCAACACCGTTGCCGTGCTGCGCTGGCCCGACGGGAGGGTCAAGCCGCTGCTGTTCGACGGCGGCCCGCTGCTGCCCTCCGCCGTGTACGCCGAGCCCGGCGGTGCCCTGCTCACCGGCCGGGACGCGGTACACAGCGCCCAACTCGACCCGGCCCGGTACGAGCCCAACCCGAAGCGGCGGGTGGACGAGGGTACGGTCCTGCTCGGCGACACCGAGGTGCCCGTGGTGCGGCTGCTGGCCGCCGTACTCGGCCGGGTGGTCGAGGAGGCCCGGCGGACCACCGGCGGCGCCACCCCGGAGGCGTCGACC
>DATEJJ010000609.1:0-3564 GCA_035278125.1 Rugosimonospora sp. | reverse complement strand
GGACGCCCGCATGCTGGAGCTGCTGGAGCCGTTCCGCGGCCAGCGGGCCCGGGTCTGCCAGCTGCTGGTCGCCACCGGCCCGCGCCCGCCCCGCTTCGGGCCGCGCGCGACGCTCCGCTCCTTCGCCCGGTTCTGACTATCCTGGCCTGATGCAGCTACCCATCAACCCGCCCGTGGAGCCGATGCTGGCCAAGGCGGTACCGGAGATCCCGGTCGCCGCGGGGATGACGTACGAGCCCAAGTGGGACGGGTTCCGCTGCATCATCTTCCGCGACGGCGACGAGGTGGAGCTGGCCAGCCGGGGCGGCAACATGCTGACCAGGTACTTCCCCGAGGTGGTCGAGCAGGCGCTGGCCCAGTTGCCCGAGCGCAGCGCCGTGGACGGCGAGCTGGTGGTCATCCGCCGCGACGCGCCCATCCCCCGGCTGGACTTCGAGCTGCTCGGCCAGCGGATCCACCCGGCCGCGTCCCGGATCAGGCTGCTCGCCCAGGAGGCGCCCGCCTCGTTCGTCGCGTTCGACCTGCTGGCCCTGGGCGACGACCTGTACGTGGACGCGCCGTACCGCGAGCGGCGGCAGGCGTTGGAGCGGGCGCTGGCCAGCGTCAAGCCGCCGGTACACCTCACCCCGATCACCCCCGACGTGGACCGGGCCAAGGAGTGGTTCCAGATCTTCGAGGGCGCCGGGCTGGACGGGCTCATCGCGAAGCCGGCGGACATCCGGTACGAGCCCGGCAAGCGGCTCATGTACAAGGTCAAGCACGCCCGTACCGCCGACGTGGTGGTGGCCGGGTTCCGCTGGCACAAGTCCGGCCCGGTCGTCGGCTCGCTGCTGCTCGGCCTGTACGACACCGCCGGGGTGCTGCACCACGTCGGGGTGAGCGCCAGCTTCACCGCGGCCCGGCGCAAGGAGCTGATCGACGAGATCGCGCCGCTGCGGGAGAACGTCACCGAGCACCCGTGGCTGGACGCCGCGATCGGTGAGGCGCAAGGGCAGCGGCTGCCCGGGGCGGTGAGCCGGTGGACCGGGAAGAAGGACCTGTCCTGGGAACCGCTCCGCCCGGAGTGGGTGATCGAGGTGGGGTACGAGGCGATGGAGGGCGACCGGTTCCGGCACACCGCGCAGTTCCGCCGCTCCCGCCCGGACCGCGCCCCGCAGTCGTGCACCTACGAGCAACTGGAGCGACCGCTGCGGTTCGACGTGGACGAGGTGCTGGGCGGCAGCTTGCCAAGCTGAGACAACAGGGGGCAAGGTCGGGCATCGGGTGGGGCGTGCCCGTACGCTGGGTGGCGCGGGCACGCCGAATGATCACGGCCAGGAGGACGCAGCGGTGCAACGACGGGCGATAGTAGCGATCTTCGCCGGGCTGGCCCTGGCCGCCACCGGCTGCACGCCGAGCCTGCGTTGGGTCGCCCCGACCAGCGGCAACGGGTCCAGCACCGCGCCGTCACCGGGCTCCTCGACCACCGCCGCCGTCAACTGGAAACCCTGCGACGACGTGGCCCGGCAGATGCTGCCCCGGCTCGCCAGCGGCGTCTCCTACGACTGCGGCTCGGTGCTGGTACCGCAGGACTGGAACAACAGGGCCAACGGCAAGACGTTCGAGGTCGCGCTGATGCGCGTGCGCAGCCAGCACCAGTACCAGCGGATCGGTTCCCTGATCACCAACCCCGGCGGGCCCGGCGCGTCCGGCGTGCAGCTCGCGGCGTACCTCTCCCTCGAACTGCCCGACGAGATCCTGCAGCGCTTCGACATCGTCGGCTTCGACCCGCGCGGCGTCGGCAACTCCACCCCCGCCGTGAAGTGCTTCAGCGACGCCGATCTGGACTCCTCCTTCAGCACCGACCCCGACCCGCAGACCCAGGCCCAGTTCGACTCGCTGGCCGGCCTGTGGCGCCGGATGGACGACGGCTGCCAGCAGAAGTACGGCGACACGCTGTCGCTGTTCTCCACCGAGCAGGCCGCCCGGGACATCGACGCGATCCGCGCCGGCGTCGGCGATCAGAAGATCAGCTACCTCGGCTTCTCCTACGGCACCCTGCTCGGCGCCACCTACGCCCAGCTGTTCCCCAAGAACATCCGGGCGTTCGTGCTCGACGGCGCCGTCGACCCGACGCAGAAGGCCATCGACGCGGCCGAGGGCCAGGCCAAGGGCTTCGAGAACGCGTTCAACCAGTTCGCCAGCTGGTGCCGGCAGAACAGCTGCGCCATCGCCCCGGACGCCCGCGCGGCCGCCAACTCCGTGCTGGCCAAGGCCCGATCCAATCCGGTATCCGGAACCGACGGCCGCAAGGCCACCGCCGGGTGGGTACTGACCGGGGTGATCGAGGCGCTCTACTCGCAGTCCGAGTGGCCCGCGCTCGCCAGCGCCGTGGCCGCGCTCAACCAGGGCAACGCCACCGGCATCCTCCAGCTGGCCGACTCCTACGCCAACCGCGACTCCAGCGGCCACTACGACAACATGTTCGACATCTTCAACACGGTCTCCTGCGACGACGACAACAGTGGCGAGACCGTCGCCCAGGCCCGCAACCTGCAACTCCAGTGGCGCGCCAAGTACCCGCTGTTCGGCGCGGCGCTCGCCACCGGCCTGCTGGGCTGCGCGCTGTGGCCGGCCAAGCGGGACCCGTTCCCGACCGGCCAGGCCGCGGGCGCGCCACCGATCGTCGTCGTCGGCACCATCAACGACCCGGCCACGCCGTACGTGCAGACCGGCCGCCTGGCCAACATGCTGGGCAACGCCACCGTGGTCACCTGGCAGGGCCAGGGCCACACGGCCTACCCGCAGACGTCCTGCATCCGCTCAACCATCGACGCATATCTCATCAATTTGACGGTACCGGCGGCCAATACCACCTGCCCCGCGCGCTAGCTCTCCGGGTTCCGCGCACGGCTGGGCTGTACCCGCATCGGCTCGCCCGGCATCTTGGGAATGCCCCGGCGTGAGCGGTATGCCTACCAGGGAAAACGCAGATCAACACGGAGCGAGGGCGACCAGGTTATCGGGCGAGTTTCGCTCCCGATCTGAGCCTTCGGAGGGCCGTGATGATCACCATACCGAACACCGACACCCTCACGCTGGAGATCGCCATCGCCAAGATGGCCGGACGGTACGGCCGGTCCTGCCAGGGCCTCGGCCACGCCGGGCTGGGCACGCCGAAGTGGCAGGCGTACGAGCGCGCGGCTACCCGCCAGTACAAGGCGATGCAGCGGCTCATCGGGGCCCTCGCTGGCCGCGCCCGGTAGTAACGGATCCGTTAGTACCGCCCCGCCACCCGCAAGGTTGGCGGGGCGATCTCGTTGGGTACGGTAGAGGCAGAGCGGGCCGCGTCTAGCAGCGCGGCTCGCACCCAGACTGCTAGCTGGGAGACGATCATGAATGACGGCGTAGGCGAGCGCATTCGGGCATGGCGTCGCCGTAGGGGCGGTATGACTCAGCAAGTGCTCGCCGGTCTCGCTGGCCTGTCGCAGGCGTACATCTCCGACATCGAGTCCGGGCGTCGTCCGCTGGACAAGAAGGCGACGCAGATCTCAATCGCCAATGCGCTGAACGTGTCCGTCACTC
>DATEJJ010000608.1:0-2527 GCA_035278125.1 Rugosimonospora sp. | reverse complement strand
CGGGCCGCGCTGCGCGAGCGCGCGGTGGAGGAGGCGCTGCCGTACGCCCGCCGGCTCGCGTCCCGGTACCGCTACCGGGGCGAGCCCGCCGAGGACCTGAACCAGGTGGCCGCGGTCGGCCTGGTCAAGGCGGTCAACGGGTACCGGCCGGAGCGCACCACCGGCTTCCTCGGGTACGCCACCCCGACCATCCTGGGCGAGCTGCGCCGCCACTTCCGGGACGCGGGCTGGACGGTCCGGGTACCGCGCCGGGTGCAGGAGCTGCGGCTGGCGGTGAACAAGGCGGCCGAGACGCTCACCCAGGCACTGGGCCGCCGGCCCGGCCCGGCCGACCTGGCCAGCTTCCTCGACGTACCCGAGCACGAGGTGCTGGAGTGCCTGGCCGCGTCGCAGAACTACCACCCGGTCTCGCTGTCCACGCCGGTCGGCCCGGGCGAGTCGCACGAACTGGCCGACGCGGTCGGCGCCGAGGACCCGCGGCTGGACCTGGTGGAGTACCGGCACGCGGTGGGCCCGCTGCTGGCCAGCCTCACCCCGCACGAGCGGGAGGTGCTGGCGCTGCGGTTCTTCGGCGAGCTGACCCAGTCTCAGATCGCGGCCCGGGTGGGCAGCTCGCAGATGCACGTGTCGCGGCTGCTCACCGCGGTGCTCGGCCGGCTGCGCGGCGCGCTGGCGGCGGATGGGGCGCAGGCGGCCGGAGACGCTACTCGCTCTGCGAGCCCGCGCCGGTCGGGACGGCGGCCGGTCCGGCGGCCGCGCCCCGCCACACCGTCTTGACGTTGCAGAACTCGCGGATGCCGTGGGCGGCCAGCTCGCGGCCGTACCCGGAGTTCTTCACCCCACCGAAGGGCAGCTGCGGGTACGAGGTGGTCATGCCGTTGACGAAGACGGCGCCCGACTCCAGGTCCCGGGCGAAGCCCTCCTGCTCCGTCGGGTCGGTGGTCCACGCGTTGCCGCCCAGCCCGAACGCGCTGCCGTTGGCCAGCGCCACCGCCTCCTCGTAGGAGCTGGCCCGGTACACGCCGGCCACCGGCCCGAACACCTCCTCGGCCCACATGCGCATGTCCGGCGTCAGGTCGGTGACCACGGTCGGCGGGTACCACCAGCCGGGCCGGTCGGGTGCCTCGCCACCACACAGCACCCGGGCGCCGTGCGCCACCGCGTCCGCCACCTGCGCCGCCACCTCGTCCCGTACCTGCGCCAGCGCGAGCGGACCGACCTGCGTGTCCGGGCTCATCGGGTCGCCCACGGGCAGCCGGTACATCTTGGCCACGAACGCCTCGGTGAACTCGTCGTACACGTCGGTGTGCACGATGAACCGCTTGGCCGCGATACAGGACTGCCCGTTGTTCTGGCAGCGCGCGGTCACCGCCACCGTGGCGGCCCGCTGTACGTCGGCCGACGGCATCACCACGAACGGGTCGCTGCCACCCAGCTCCAGCACGGTCTTCTTGAGCTCCTGCCCGGCGACCGCGGCGACCGCGCGGCCCGCGCCCTCGCTGCCGGTGAGCGTGGCCGCGCGTACCCGCGGGTCGCGCAGCACCGCCTCGACCCCGTCCGAACCGATCAGCAGGGTCTGGAACGCACCGCCCGGGAACCCCGCCCGGCGGAACAGATCCTCCAGGTACAGCGCGGTCTGCGGCACGTTGGAGGCGTGCTTGAGCAGGCCCACGTTGCCCGCCATCAGGGCCGGTGCGGCGAACCGGACCACCTGCCAGAGGGGGAAGTTCCAGGGCATCACCGCGAGTACCGGCCCGATCGGCTGGTACCGCACGTACGCCTGGGCCGCGCCCACCGCGCCCGCGTCCGCCGGCTCGTCGGCCAGCGTGGCATGTGCGGTGTCCGCGAAGTACCGGCAGGCCCGCGCGCACTTCTCCACCTCGGCCTTTGCCGAGGCCAGGGTCTTGCCCATCTCGGTGGTCATCGTGGTGGCGACCGACTCGGCCTCGTCGTCCAGGACCGCCGCGGCCGCGTGCATCCACTCGGCCCGGGCGGCGTACGTGGTCCGGCGCAGCGCGGCGAAGCCGTCCACCGCCCGCCGCAGCCGCTCCTCCACCTGCTCGGCCGGCATCGGGTCGAAGGTCTTCAGGGTCTGGCCGGTCGCCGGGTTCGTCGTCGCGATGGGCATGGCAGTCCTCCAAGCAGGCGGATCCCCACCGGCTACCCGGTCGGGTACGGCGCGAAACCGGTGCGCGCGTGGCGCGTGCGGGCCACCGGGAGGATGCTCGGAGGCAAGGGTAACCCAGCTGGGCAGGCGATAAAAGAAACGCGTACCGGTTCGCGAGATACGTAGGAGATTCGCGCTCCGTGGGCATACCGTTACCGGGTGGTCGGGACCCTCGCACCGTGGCGGGACGCGGTCGCGCGCCTGCACTCCACCAGCCCGCTGCTACAGCCCAGCGCCGTGCCCGGCGCGGTCAACGCCGCCGTCCGCGACCTCGGCGTCTACGCGCACATCTACCTGATCGACCGCGAGCAGCGCACGCTGCGGCGGCTGCCGGAGACCCCCGGGCCGGCGCCGGCGCCG
>DATEJJ010000607.1:0-11295 GCA_035278125.1 Rugosimonospora sp. | reverse complement strand
CATGCCGCTGCGGAGTCAGGCTGCCGCCGCACCCAGGGAGGCCGCCGACCCGGAGGCCGTGCGCGCGGCCGTCGAGCAGTTCGAGCTCGGGGTCGCGCTGGCGATGAACGAGCGCGACGCGGAGACGTACGACTTCACCAGCGACCGGAACCGCGCGTACCAGCTCCTGAACGAGCAGCAGCCGCGCGGCGGCGCGCACCCCGAACACCCCGACAGCGGAGGAGCGCCACGATGACCAGCCCGTACCTGCAACTGAGCGCAGAGGCCAAGACCTTCAACTGGCTGCTGGAGTCGTTCACGTCGGGTACCGCGGGGGTTGTCGAGTCGGTGGCGGTCTCCTCGGACGGGCTGCTGATGGCCATGTCCGCCAGCCGGGACCGGGCCAACGCCGAGCGACTCGCGGCGGTCGTGTCCGGCCTGGCCAGCCTGGCGGCGGGCGCGGCCAACTGGTACACGCTCGGCGGGCTGAACCGGGTGGTGGTGGACATGGCCGACGGGTACCTGCTCATCACCTCGATCAGCCGCGGCTCGCTGCTCGGCGTGATCGCCAACCGGTCCGCGAACCTGGGTGCGGTGGCGTACGAGATGACGCTGTTCGCCAACCGGGCCGGAGCGGTACTGACTCCCCGACTCATCGCCGAACTGAAGAACTCTGTCCAGTCGTGACACCGCCGGCCGGACAGGACGGAGCACCAGACCACCAGACGGCCGGGCGGATCCCGCCGTACCTGGCCGCCCAGTTGCCGGTCGACCCGGCCGGTACCGGGGCGGACGACGAGGCGGCGCTGGCGCAGGGGCAGCTGCGGCCGTTCGTGCTGACCTCGGGCCGGGTCGAGGGCGCGCCGGAGATCGGGCTGGAGACGCAGGTGACCGCGCGCGGCGCGTGGGACCCGCCGCCGGCCCGGCTGGCACCTGAGCTGCAGGTGATCATCGCGCTGTGCCGCGAGCCGGTATCGGTGGCGGAGATCTCCGCCCGGGCCGGGCTGCACCTGGGCGTCACCAAGATCCTCGTGGGTGACCTGCACGCGAGCGGCTACCTGGAGGTGCACGCGTTCGACCCGTCCCTCGCCCGCCAACCAGAGACCATCCTGCGAGTGATCCGTGGACTTCGTGCCATTCCGTGACCGCCCGGCCCGACCCGGCCACGCCCTGCGCCAGGCGCCGCCCGTACCCGTCAAAATTGTGATTGCCGGCGGGTTCGGTGTGGGGAAGACCACGGCGGTGGGATCGATCTCGGACATCCCGCCGCTGACCACGGAGGCCGAGATGACGTCGGTGTCGGTGGGCGTGGACGACCCGGGGGCCACGGCCAAGGAGACCACCACGGTCGCGATGGACTTCGGCTGCGTGACCATTGACCAGAGCCTCAAGTTGTACCTGTTCGGCACGCCCGGCCAGGCCCGGTTCGGTTTCATGTGGGACGACCTGGTGACGGGGGCGCTCGGCGCGCTCGTTGTGGTGGACAGCGCGCGCCTCGATGACTGCTATGCCGCCGTAGACTATTTTGAGCGGGCTCGGCTACCGTTCGTCGTCGGTGTGAACGCGTTCCACGGCCAGCTGGTGCACGACCTCGACGCGGTGCGCTGGGCACTGGCCGTGGGCGGGGACACACCGGTGCTGGCCTTCGACGCGAGGGACCGGCGGTCGGTACGGGACGCGCTCGTGGTGGTGCTGGACAGGGCGCTGGAGCACGCGATGCGGGCACAGGCGATGTAGCGGAGAAAGGGAACGGATGCGGGGTGACCTGACCGAAGCGCTGGACCGGTTGGCTCGCCGGGATGAGGCGCTGCGCCGTCGCGACGCCCAGGAGGACCCCCGCTCGGCCGCCGAGGACTTAGTCGCGGCCGCCCGCAAGCTGGTCGACCGGCACCCCGAGCTGACCGTCACGGTCACCGTGGAGAGCGGCCCGTCCCGCTCGTCGGTACGGCTCGCGCACGGTGAGCCGCCCCGCGTGGTGGACAGCCCGTACTACGAGACCTCCTACCACGACACTCGCTACCAGGACACTCCGTATCAGGACGTCCAGTACCAGGACGCGCCGACCGCGGGGGTACGGCCGCTGGATCTGGGGCCGGACGAGGTCGTGGTGCTGGACCGGCGGCCGGGCTCGCCGCACGAGCCGCCGAGCGCCGCCGCCCGGCTGGCCGAGCTGCTGCGGGAGAACCCGCCGGACGCCTGAGGGCTCAGAAGGGGAAGGGCCGGGGCTCGCCGCGCGAGGTCACCCACTGGAGTTCGGTGAAGTCATCGGCCGTGTAGCCGGTGCCGAACCGGCCCCAGCCGCTGTCCTTCACCCCGCCGAACGGCATCTGCGGCTCGTCGTTGACCGGCTGGTCGTTGACGTGCACGATGCCCGACTCCAGGCGCCGGGCCAGCTCCATGCCCCGGTACGGGTCGCCGGTCAGGATGCTCGCGGTCAGCCCGAACCGGGACGCGTTGGCCCGGCGTACCGCCTCGGCGGCGTCGGGTACCACGTCCACGATGACGACCGGGCCGAACGTCTCGTCCTGGGCGATCTCGGCCTCGTCGGGTACGTCGGTGAGGACGGTCGCGGGGTAGCAGGGCGGGGCGGCGGTACCGCCGGCGAGGATCTTGGCGCCGGATGCCACGGCCTCCTCGACGCGGCGGGTGACGACGGAGAGTGCCCACTTGTTGATCAAAGGTCCGATGACGGTACCCGGTTCGCGCGGGTCACCGGCGGGCAGCCGGGCCACCCGCTCGGCGAACCGTCGGGTGAACTCCTCGGCGACCGGGCGCTCCACGTAGACCCGGCGGGCACACATGCACACCTGCCCCTGGTGGACGAACGCGCCGTACACGGCCGCGTCCACGGCGTAACCGAGGTCGGCGTCGGCCAGTACGATCATGGGGTTCTGGCCGCTGAGCTGGAGTACCACCCGGGTGAGGTGGCGCCCGGCCGACTCGGCGAGGCGGCGCCCGGTGACGGTGGAGCCGGTGAAGCTGACCCGGCGCACGTACCGGTGCGCGATCATCTCCTCGGCGATCGCGCCCGCGTCCCCGGGCGCGTGGGTCACCACGTTCAACACGCCCGGCGGCAGGCCGGCCTCGGCGAACAGCTCGGCCCAGAGGGTACCGCCGGTGCGCGGAGACTCCTCGGACGGCTTGAGTACCACGGTGTTGCCCAGCGCCATCGGGCCGACCACGGCGCGACCGGCCAGCACCAGGGACGCGTTCCAGGGGGCGATCGCGGCGACCACGCCGACCGGGCGGCGCAGCGCGACGGCGCGGGTACCGGCCAGGTCGGAGGGGAGCACCTCGCCGGCCGGCGCGTACGGCAACGCCGCCGCCTGGCGTAGCAGGGACACGCTGAACGCCACCTGGACGTCCGCGAAGTGGTGGGCGCAGCCGGTCTCGGTCGCGAGCAGGTCGCGGATCTCGTCGCCGCGCCGGCAGAGCGCGTCGGCCGCGCGCAGCAGGATCAGCTGCCGCTCGGCCGGCGGCACCTCGGCCCAGCCGGGGAACGCGGTGTGTGCCGCCTCGATCGCGCGCTGTGCGTCCTCGGCGCCGCCCGCCGCGACCGCGGACAGCACCTCGCCCGTCCACGGGTCGTGGTTGGGGTACTCGCCGCCGCTGGCCGAGGGCGACCAGCGACCGTCGATGTAGTGCTGGACCGCCGTGCTCATCGTCACCGTCGCAGATGGTAACCGACCGGCAGCAGCCGGACGTGGAGCCGGTCGTTGACCAGGCTCCACAGGCCGCGCGGGAGGAACAGGGCGAACGCCACCGCGACCAGGCCGAGTCCGATGAGGTACCAGGCGCCGAGGTCGGCGAACTCGTACTGGATGGCGAAGAAGAGGACGGCGCCGATGATGGGGCCTTCGAAGGTGCCGAGGCCGCCGACGAGGACCATGAAGATCATGTATGCGGACCACTGCACGCCGAAGATGGACTGTGGCTGGATGAACAGCGTGTTGGCCAGGGTGAGCGCACCGGCCGCGCCGCAGCCGAACCCGGCGAGGACGAACAGCAGGAACTTCAGCGGCCCGACCCGTACCCCGACCGAGGCGGCGGCTTCTTCGTCGTCGCGGATGGCTTGCAGCGCGGCGCCGGTGCGGTGGCGGAGCAGGAGGAACAGCAGGATCAGGAGCAGGACGGCGAAGCCGAGGGTGAGCCAGTAGGTGAAGGCGCGGCGGACGGCGGGGTCGTAGACGTTGAGGCCGCGCAGGGAGGTGCCGGTGCCGCCGCCGAGTCCCTTGTCGAGCAGGAACAGCAGGGCGAGGGTTTCGGCGACGACCCAGGTGCCGACGGCGAACTGGCCGCCGCGTAGCCGCAGGACGAACAGGGACAGCACGGCGGCCAGCCCGGCCGATCCGAGGGCGGCCAGGATCACCGCGAGGTACGGGGGGACGTTGTGCTGGGTGAGGAAGATGGTGCCGTACGCGCCGAAGCCGATGAAGGCTTGTTGCCCGACGGAGACCAGCCCGCCGTACCCGGCCAGGGCGTTCCACATGACCGCGAGGATTCCGAAGATGAGCAGGCTGGTCAGCTGCTGCACGATGTTCGCGTCGAGCACCTGGGGTACCGCGAACAGGACGAGTCCGAGTACCACCAGGGTGGTGGAGCCGACCCGGGAGGAGCGGCTGGACCGGCGGACTGTCCACTGGGGACGGTCGGCGGTGGCGGTGGCGGTGGTGGCGGTCATGTGGTGGCGCTCCGGGTGGCGATGAACCGGCCGCGGGGGCTGGCCAGGATGATGAGGAACACGAGGTGCCCGGCGAGGATGGAGTATTGCGGGTCGATGTTCGCGCCGATGGTCTGGGCGATGCCCAGCACGATCCCGCCGCCGAGAGTGCCCCACAGGGAGCCCAGCCCGCCGATGACGACGGCTTCGAAGGCGAAGATGAGTTGGGTGGGTCCGCTGGAGGCGTCGAAGGTGGAGTGCAGGGCGAGGAACGCCCCGGCCAGGGTGGCGGTGCCGACGGCGATGGCGGTGGCCTTCGCGTAGACGGAGGCGGCGGGTACGCCGACGAGGGCGGCGGTGTCCGGGTCCTGGGCGGTGGCGCGCATTTCCCGGCCGAAGGAGGTGCGTCGCAGCATGAGTTGCAGCCCGCCCAGGACGAGGACGGCCACGGCGAGGATGAGGACCCCGAGGTACGGGACGGACAGTTGGTTGGTCAGCCGGAGGCTGCCGGTGGAGATGCCGCCGGCCAGCGGGCCGAGGGAACGCACGTCCGGGGAGAAGATCTGGAGCAGCGCGTTCTGCAGGACGATGGCCAGGCCGAAGGTGGTCAGCAGTGGGGTGAGGACGCCCGAGCGCAGGCTGCGCGCGAGTACGGTCAGTTGCAGCAGGTAGCCCAGGATCAGCATGACCGGTAGGGCGGCGAGCAGGGCGAGGAACGGGGAGACGTGGGCGCTGGTGGCGACCTGCCAGACCAGGAACGCGCCGAGCACGGCGAGGTCGCCGTGGGCCAGGTTGATGATGCGCATGACGCCGAACAGCAGCGACAGTCCACAGGCGAACAGCGCGTACAGGCCGCCCAGGAACACGCCTTGGAGCACCGCGTTGACCCAACTCACGTCTTACCCCTTTGTTCGGGCCAGGCCGAAGTAGGCGTCGGTGACCTGTTCACGGGTCACGTCGCGGGTGGCGGCCTGTAGCACGGTGCGGCCTTCGAGCATGCACACCACCCGCCCGGCCACCGACAGGGCGCGTTGCAGGTCCTGCTCGACCAGGATGAGGGTGGCGCCCTCGCTGATGAGCGCGGCCAGCGAGGTGTAGACCAGGTCGACCGCGACCGGGGCCAGCCCGAGGGATACCTCGTCGATGAGCAGCAGGCTCGGGTTGGTCATCAGGGCGCGGCCGATCGAGGTGGCCTGCTGTTCGCCACCGGACAGGGTGGAGGCCCGGTGGTGGCGCAGCGGCTTGAGCAACGGGAACGCGTCGAGTACCGCGTCGAGGGTCCACCGTCCTTTACGGGCCCGGGCGCCGGCCACGAGGAGGTTCTCCTCGACGGTCATGTCGGGGAACAGCTTGCGGCCCTCGGGGACCAGGGCCAGGCCGCGGGCCACGCGCTTGTGCGCCGGCAGGGCGCTGATGTCGGTACCCTCGAACAGGATCCGGCCCCCGGCGACCGGATGCGCGCCGGCGACGGTGCGCAACAGGGTGGTCTTGCCGGCGCCGTTGGCGCCGACCAGCGCGACCACCTCACCCTCGGCCACCGTCAGCGACACCTCCCGCACCGCCGTCAGCAGCCCGTGCCGCGCCACCACACCGTCCACTTGCAACACGGTGTGCTCGCGCAAGCGCTCGCTCATGCGCTGGCCTTCCCGAGGTACGCGTCGACCACGACCGCGTCGCGCAGCACCGCCTCCGGGTCGCCGTCGGCGATGACCCGGCCGGCGTCCATGCAGACCAGGCGCTGCACCACGCGGACCAGGACGTGCACGATGTGTTCGATCCACACGATGCTGATACCCATCTCGCGTAGCTGCCCGATGGTGGCGACCAGTTCGTCGGCCTCCGCGTCGGTCAACCCGCCGCCGATCTCGTCCAGCAACAGCACCCGCGGCCCGGTGGCCAACGCCCGGGCCAACTCCAACCGCTTCCGCGACAGCAGCCCCAGGCTCTCCGCCCGCCGGTTGGCCACCTCCACCAGACCGCACCGCTCCAACACCTCGACGCAGCGCTGGTAGGTGGCGGCGCGGGAGAGCCGACCGCCGTAGGACGCACCCACAACGACGTTCTCCAGTACCGTCATCCCACCGAACGGGCGCGGTATCTGGAACGCACGGCCGACCCCGCGCCGGCAACGCAGCGCGGGGCTCAACCTGGTGACGTCCTGCCCATCCAGCGTGACCCTGCCCGCCGACGGGGACACCGAACCCGCCAGCACGGACAACAGCGTCGTCTTACCGGCACCGTTAGGGCCCACGATGCCGACCGCCTCACCGGCCCGGACCGCGAAGTCCACCTCGCTCAGGACCCGCAGGTCACCGTAGCGTTTGGACAGTCCGGAGCCGGCGAGGACAGGTACGTCCACAGTGGATGGGTTCATGCGGTGTAGGGATTCAGCTTCGCGGCGATGGGGACGTTGGGGTCGGCGGAGTTCTCGCACAGGACGAAGTCGAGTTTGTACTTACCGGTAGGGTCGGTGACCCACTGGCCACCGATGATCGGGGTAGCCACCACATTGGCCACCGGTCCCTTACCCCAGTGCAGGTTCCCGACCGGTGTGGCCACCTGCAACGCGCCGATCGCCTGGGCCAACCCCGCCTTGTTCTTCGGATCACCGGCCGCCTTCAACGCCGCCACCCCCGCGTCGAACAGAGCCATACTGGCCCCCAACTGCTGACTCCACTGCTTCCCACCAGTGGACTGGTACCCAGCCCCCAGATCCCTCGACGAGATGTTGGTCAACGACGAGGTATACGGGAACGTCGGCGTCCAGTACGCCCCACTGGCCAACCCCACCCCGATCGCCCCCAACGCCTCCACCTGCGACGGGAACAACCCGGTCTTCGCGATCTGCGCGATCTTCGGCTTATACCCCTGCTGCGCCGCCTGCTGCCAGAACGTCGCGAAATCCGGCGGAATCGGGAACGTATTGAAAATCTCGCAACCCGCCGCCTTGAACCGCGCGATCTGCGACGAATAGTCATTAGTCCCATCGGTGTACGCACCCGGATCCACAATCGTGTACCCGGCCTGCCTGAGCAGCGGCCCCAACGCCTCCCGGATCGCGTTGCCATCCGAGTCGTTGGGCCACATCACCCCCACCTTCTTGTTGGTGGTCACCTGCGGCCACAGATGCGTGTACGCCGACGCGAACTGCGCCACCCCGAAACAGAAATGGAACGTGTACTTGAACGGACTCGGCTGCCCCGGCTTCGCCCCCCGACCGAAATACCACGCCTCCCACGGCACCACCGTGGAAATACACGGCACCCCCGCCGCCTCACACGCATCCGACACCGGGTTGACCGTCTCCGGCGTCGAGGTCGTCAACATCAGATCCACCCCAGACCCGGTGATCAGATCATTAGCCACCTGCGCCGAACGCTGCGGGTTGGACTGCGAATCCTTGTCCAGAATCGTCACGTTGAACTTCTTGCCAGCCACGCTGACCCCACCAGCCAACGCCTTACGCGCCAAACCCAGCACATACCCGTCCGGCTCCCCGAACCCCGCCGCCGCCCCCGTCCGCGGACTGACGAAGCCAACCTTGACCGTGGGGGTTGCCGCACCGCCGCCGCTGCCCGTCGTCCCGCTACCCACCTTGCACGCGGACAGCAGATCAGCGCCGACCAAACCAGAAATCCCCAGGCCGGCCGCCTTCAGCACGCTGCGCCTGCTGAGCGGGGGATGGGGTTCAGACATCGCAGAGGGATCCATGTTCGCCTCCTGGAGTGAACCAAGTGCAGGGAACGTTAGAGCACGCGTACCGGAAGTCAACATGCCGTTCTAATATCTGAAACATTTTGCGGTACGATGCCGGCCATGCCGAGACGCCGAGCAGACGACGCCGGCGACGGCGGGGACGCCCCCAACGGCACGGCGGCGTTCTCCCAGTCGCTGGAGCGCGGGCTGCAGATCCTGTCGTCGTTCAGCGAGGTCCGCCCGGTGCTCGGCATCGCCGACCTGGCCCGCACGGTCGGGCTCAACAAGAGCACCACGTACCGGTACGTGGCGACTCTGGCCATGCTCGGCTACGTGCAGCAGGACCCGGACACCAAGAAGTACTCGCTGGGGCCGCGCGTGGTGGACCTCGGGTTCGCCGCGATCAACTCGATGGAGATCACCCGGGTCGCGGCGCAGTACCTCCAGGCGCTGTCCGACGAGACCGGCTACACGGTCAGCATGGCGGTGCTGGACGGCCCCGACATCGTGTACGTGGACCGCCGCCGCAGCGGCCGGGCGAGCAACTTCGCCATGGGGCTCAACCTGCACGTGGGCTCGCGGCTGCCCGCGTACTGCACGTCCATGGGCAAGGTGCTGCTGGCGTACCGGGAGCCGGAGGCGCTGCGCCCGCTGCTGGACCGCACCGACTTCGCCCGGCGCGGGCCGAAGACCATCACCGCGCGGGAGCAGCTGATGACCGCGCTGGCGCGGGTACGGCAGACCGGCATCGCGGTCAACGACGAGGAACTGGCCGCCGGGCTGCGCTCGGTCGCCGCGCCCGTCCGCGACCGGTCCGGCCGGGTGGTGGCCGCGGTCAACATCGCCGTGCACCTGACCGTCTGGAACGCCTCGGTGGAGTCGGTGGTCAGCCGGCTGGAGGGCCCGCTGCGGCACGCGGTGGCGGAAATCTCCAACCGGCTCGGATACCGTTCGAGTATCTGAAACACGGTGTTGATTCCTTCGAAACACCGGCTTACGGTCGGCCACACTCGTACCGATCCAAAGGGGTGGCGGCTGTGCTGCTGGATCAAGAAACCTGGACAAACCGGATCTACATCGGCGGGGCGTGGGTACCCGGCTCGGGCGGGACCATCGAGGTCACCGAGCCGGCGACGGGCAACGTACTCGGCCAGGTAGGGCTCGCCAACGCGGATGACCTGGCCAAGGCGGCCGAGAGCGCGGCCGAGGCCCAGCGCGAGTGGGCGGCCACCCCGCACCCGCAGCGCGCCGCGGTGCTCCGCAAGGCGGCCCAGCTGTGGGGCCAGTACGGCGACGAGATCTCCTGGTGGAACGTGCGCGAGGTGGGCGCGATACCGCCGATGGCCGGCTTCGCGCTGCACGTCGCCGAGCAGGAGTGCTACGAGGCCGCGGCGCTGCCCAGCCGCCCGTACGGCGAACTGCTGGCCAGCGAGGAGCCGCGGCTGTCCATGGCCCGCCGGGTACCCGCCGGTGTGGTCGGCGTGATCTCCCCGTTCAACGTCCCGATCATCCTGGGCATCCGGTCGGTGGCGCCGGCCCTGGCCCTGGGCAACGCGGTCATCCTCAAACCCGACCCGCGCACCGCGGTCACCGGCGGCGTCGTGCTGGCCCGCGTCCTGGAGGAGGCCGGCCTGCCGGCGGGCGTGCTGCAGATGCTGCCCGGCGGCGTCGACGTGGGCGAGGCCATGATCACCCATCCGCTGGTACGCGTCATCTCGTTCACGGGCTCCACCCCCGCCGGGCGCCGGGTCGGCGAACTGGCCGGCAAGCACCTCAAGCGGGCCCACCTGGAGCTGGGCGGCAACTCGGCGCTCATCGTGCTGGACGACGCCGACGTCGACCAGGCGGTCAACCTGGCCGCGTTCGGCGCCTTCTTCCACCAGGGCCAGATCTGCATGACGACCGGCCGCCACCTGGTACACGAGCGGCTCTACGACGACTTCGTATCGCGGCTCGCGGCCAAGGCGGCCCAGCTGCCGGTCGGCGACCCGGCCCGGGCGCAGGTGGCGCTCGGCCCGCTGATCGACGCGCGCCAGCGGGACAAGGTACACGGCCTGGTCACTGCGAGCGTGGAGGGCGGCGCCAAGCTGGCCGCGGGCGGCACGTACGACGACCTGTTCTATTCGGCCACGGTGCTGGCCGACGCGTCGCCCACCGCACCGGCGGTGACCCAGGAGATCTTCGGCCCGGTGGCGCCGGTGGTGCGCTGGTCGGACGCGGACGAGGTGGTACGCCTGGCCACCGCGAGCGAGTACGGCCTGTCCCTCGGCATCGTGACCTCGGACCCGCTGCGCGCCCTGGCGCTGGCAGACCGGATCCCGACGGGAATCGTGCACATCAACGACCAGACGGTGGCGGACGAGGCGAACATCCCGTTCGGCGGGGTCGCGGCCTCGGGCACCGGCTCCCGCTTCGGCGGCGCCGAGGCCAACATCGAAGCCTTCACCGAGACCCGCTGGGTCACCCTCCGCAGCACCCCGCCGACCTACCCCTTCTAGCCTGTACGCCCGGTGGTTGCCGGCCGCGCCGCTCCCCGCGACGCGGCCGGCAACTTTTGCCGCGAGGGCGATCGCGCTCGGCTGGGGTCGTGCGTGGCCAGGATGATCGGAGTCTGCCGGCAGATCGGCGATGTACGTTGACGATTTGCCGGCAGGTGCTGATCTTGCCGCGCATGCGGCCACCCGGAGCCGTTCTGGCGGCTGGGAAGTACGGACGCCGCCGCCTGGGACGGACGGCTGCCGAACGCATTCTCGTTGCTGGCGCGCAAAGGAGCTGGCGCGGACGGCGGCTACGGCTTGACCGGGAGCGGCTGGCCCACATAGTTCTCGGCGAGCGCGGTGGACGCGGCGCGGGACGAGGTGACGTGGGCCAGCTGGGCCAGCTGCACCTGGGTGCCGAACGCGTCGCCCGCGTTGGTGTGCAGCATCGAGGTCATCCACCAGGAGAAGTAGGTGGCCCGC
>DATEJJ010000606.1:0-2472 GCA_035278125.1 Rugosimonospora sp. | reverse complement strand
CACCAGGTCGGGCAGGGCGCCCGCGTCGCGGTAGCTGATCAGGCCCGGCGGCGCCGCGGCCAGCCGGCGCAGGTGCGGCCGGAGGTCGGGCAGCAGGCGCGGATCGGGCGCACCGGACGACAGGTCAAGGACATCATCGGGTACGGGCGACCGCACGGCCCGACGGGTCGCGGCGACGGGCGGGTGGTCGCGTACCCGGGTGCCGTTGCGGCCGGCGGTCTCCACGATGCCCCGCTGGCGCAGCGACCGGTACGCCGCGGCGACCGTGCCCGGGCTGATCCCGAGGGTGGCCGCGAGTTCCCGGACCGGGGGCAGGGACTGCCCGGTGGCCAGGGCCCCGCGCCGCACCCCGGATTCCACGCTGGCCGAAATCCCGGCCGCGGTACGCCCCTCGATGGTGTAATGTACTGCCACAGTCCACAGATTGTACTGGAACAAAGATGCGAACTGAACGCACCACACCGACCCGGCACGCGGACCGGGTCAGCCACGACCGGGACCTGGCGTACGCAGTACTGGACGAGGCGGCCGTGTGCCACCTGGGCTACCTCGCCGGCGGCGCCCCGCGCGTGCTGCCCACGCTGTTCGCCCGCCTCGGTGACACGCTGTACCTGCACGGCTCGACCGGCAGCGGACCGATGCTGTCCGCCCGCGAGCCGGCCACCATCTGCGTCACGGTCACCGTGCACGACGGCTGGGTACTGGCCCGCTCGCAGACCAACCACTCGGCCAACTACCGGTGCGTGGTGGCGTACGGCACACCGCGGCTGGTCACCGACCGGGCGGAGAAGGTGGCCGCGCTGGCGGCGGTCGTGGACCGGGTCGCCCCCGGGCGGGCGGCGGACACCCGGCCACCGGACGACAAGGAGCTTGCCCGCACGGCGGTACTCGCCCTTCCGCTGACTGAACTGTCAGTCAAGGTGCGGACCGGCGGCCCGGTGGACGAGGAGGCGGACTACGCGCTGCCGGTCTGGGCGGGGGTGGTACCGCTGCGGGTGGCGGCCGGGGTACCGCAGCCGGATCCGCGTACCGTGCTGGCGGCGCCGGAGTACCTGCGCGTACCGGCGGCACCGTGGCTGGCACCGGTGGTGCTGCGGGGCGAGCACGTGGTACTGGAGCCGCTGGACATGTCGCATGTGGACGGTCTGCTGGCGGCGCTGGACGACGCGGAGGTGTGGCGGCACATCCCGCGTCCCCGCCCGACCGACCGGGCGGGGATGGCGGCGCTGGTGGCCGAGATGCTGGAGGCGCAGGCGATCGGGGTACGGACGCCGTTCGTGCAGCGCGCGGCGGGTACCGGCGAGGTGATCGGCACCACGTCGTACATGTGGCCGGAGCGCACCCCGCACCGGGTGGAGATCGGCGGCACCCAGCTGGGCCGGGCGTGGTGGCGTACCGGCGCCAACACCGAGGCGAAGCTGCTCCTGCTGGGCCGGGCCTTCGACGGCCTGGGCGTGGTACGCGTGGAGTGGCAGACGGACATCCGCAACGAGCGTTCACAGGCGGCGATCGCGCGGCTGGGCGCCACCCGCGAGGGTGTCCTGCACGCCAACCGCCCCCGCGCCGACGGCACCTGGCGCGACAGCGTCCTGTACGCGCTGACCGCGGAGGAATGGCCGCCCGCCCGCGAGCTGCTGCGGGCCCGCCTGCGCCCCGCGGCTCAGTCGGGGGCGGCGAGGTTGTGACGGTAGGCGTACTGGACGGCCTGGGCGCGGTCCCGGACACCGGTCTTGGCGAACAGGCGGTTGATGTGCGACTTGACCGTGGCCTCGCTGACGTACAGCTTCCCGGCGATCTCGCGGTTGGACAGGCCGCCGGCGATCAGCCGTAGCACGTCCACCTCGCGCGCGGTCAGCCCGTCCGGCAGCCCCGGGTCCGATCGGGCGTCCGGCGCGTCCGGTACCCCCGCCGAGGCCGCCGCGAGCAACCGCCGCTGCACCTGCGGGTCGAGCACGGACTGGCCGGCGGCGGCGGACCGTACCGCGTGCGCGATCTGCACCCGGCCCGCGTCCTTGGTGAGGTAGCCCAGCGCGCCCGCGCGCAGCGCGGCCAGGATGTCCGCGTCCTCGGCGTAGGTGGTCAGCACCACCACCTGGGTGCGCGGGTGCTCGGCGCGCAGCCGGGCGGTGGCCGCGACCCCGTCGCAGCGGGGCATGCGCAGGTCCATGAGGACCACGTCGGCGTCCTGCTCGGTCGCGACGCGTACCGCCTCGTCGCCGTCGGCCGCACCGCCCACGACCGTGACGTCGTCGAGCAGGTCGAGCAGCAGGGTCAGCCCCTCCCGCACGGCGGTCTGGTCGTCCGCGACCACAACGCGGATCGGGGTGGTCATAGCGGGATCCTCACATCGACTCGGTAGCCGCCGTCGGCCGGTCCGGCGTCGAAGGTACCCCCGGCCAGCTGCGCGCGCTCGCGCAGGCCGGTGAGGCCGTACCCGCCGCCGACCGCGGCCAGCGGCCGGGCCGCGCCGGG
>DATEJJ010000605.1:0-3887 GCA_035278125.1 Rugosimonospora sp. | reverse complement strand
GGCCTGGACCGGCGCATGGCGAAGGGCCTGCACCGGTGGCCGGGCTCGCCGGCCTGGCTGCACGTATCGGCGGGCCTGGGTACGCACCCGACGGCACCGGTCCGGTTCGCCTGCCCGCCGGAGGCGTCGGTGCTGACGCTGATACCGCGATGAATGGGGGATACCGAGTTTGCGCCCCCGGGGCGGTCAGCTAGTATTGCTCGGCACGACTCGGGGTGTAGCGCAGTTTGGTAGCGCGCTTCGTTCGGGACGAAGAGGTCGTCGGTTCAAATCCGGCCACCCCGACAGCAGGTCAAGGGCCATCTCTGCGGAGTCAGGGATGGCCCTTTGCCGTCGGTCCCTCTGTCAGACGCACCCGCTCCCCGGATAGGCTGCGATCAGCTTGTGGTTGCGCCTAGGGTTCCGCCGGCCGCCCGCCTTGCGTACCACCACAATCAGGGCGGCCGGGGCTGGACCGAGCGGCGCCAGGGTCGACCGCAGCCGGCGGCCGGCTCCACACCTTACGGGACAAAAACCCCGAGGGCTCCGATCCAGCGCGTCCAAGGAGCCCCGAGTGCCCGCCTTCATCGTCCTCGCCGTCCTGCTCGCCGCCGTCCTGCACGCCGCGTGGAACGCGATCGCCCACGCGGTACCCGACCGCCTGATCGGGTTCGTACTCATCGAGACGAGCTGCACCGTCCTCGCGGTACCGATGGTGCTGGCGAGCCCGTTGCCCGCGCCGGCAACCTGGCCCCTGCTCGCATCGTCGGCCTCACTGCACGTCGTGTACGCCGTGCTGCTCATGCGCGGGTACCGCCTCGGTGACTTCAGCCAGGTGTACCCGCTCAGCCGCGGCACCTCGCCCTGGCTGGTCGCGCTCGCCGCCGCGACGATCACCGGGGAGGTACCCACACCGGTGCAGTTGCTCGGCGTGGTCACCATCTCGGTCGGGCTGGCCTGCCTCGTGTTCGCTGGTGGCCTACGGGGCCGGGCGCAGCTGCCCGCCATCGCGGCCGCGCTGCTGACCGGGGTGAGCATCGCGGCGTACACCACGATCGACGGCATCGCGGTGCGGCACGCGCACAACACGGCGGGGTACACCGGCTGGCTCTTCCTACTGCAGGGACCGGTGATCCCGCTCGGCGCGCTGGCGGTACGCGGCCGGAAGCTGCTGGCCCAGGTCAGGCCGTACCGGGCCGCCGGGCTCACCGGTGGTGCGCTGTCGCTCGTCGCGTACGGCCTGGTGCTGTGGGCGCAGACGCGAGGTGCGCTCGCCCCGATCGCCGCGCTCCGCGAGACCAGCGTCATCATCGCCGCGGGCATCGGCGCGACCCTGTTCCACGAGCCGTTCGGCCGGTGGCGGATTGTCTCCGCCGCCCTGGTCGCGGCGGGCATTGTGCTTATCAGCGTGTGACGAAAAGTTCCGGCGGGCGGATCTTCGTCTATCCTCCCGAGGCATGCGCTTCTCGCGCCGCGACAGCCGGAGCAAGGCCGTCGCCGGGTTCTGGCAGTGGTGGTCCGGCGTACACGGCCGGGTCGAGTCCGCGATCGCCACCGGGCAGTGGGGCGGGCTGACCGACGAGGTCACGGCACGCGTCTCGGTGATACACCCGGATCTGCAGTGGGAGTTCGCGCCGGGCAAGGGCGCCCGGCACGCGCTGATCGTCACCGCCGGCGGCGATCCCCGGCTGCGGGCGCTCGCCGCCCGCTGGTACGCGTCGGCACCGCCGGCCGACGATGTCTGGGAGTACCACCCGGCGCGCCAGCCCGACCCGACCATCCTCACCTCCCTGCTGGAGATGGCGGACCAGCTCATCCGCTTGCAGGACACGCAGTTCGCGTCCCTGCTCGACGCGGACCGCTGCCAGCTCGACGTGGTCTGCTACCACCCCGTCTTCGCCCAGGTGCCGGAGCAGATCCAGGAGCAGATCACGTTCCTGGCGCTGGACTGGCTGCTCGGCGAACAGGCCGCCGAGCTGTGGATCGGCGGCGTGGCGTGGCAGCAGGTACGGCCGGACGACGTGGAGGCGCCGGAGGCGCTGGCGGAGCGCGTCGCGGAGCTCGCGGCCCGGTACGCGCAGCCGGTGTGGGTGCTGCTCACGGCCCGCGACGGCGACGACTACCCGGTCATCGCGACGATCCAGCAGCCGCTGAAGCCCGCGCGCTGGCCGCGCTTCGACACCCACGTGGCCATCACGCTGCCGTACGAGCCGGACCGGGTGGGCCTGCCCGGCGACCGGGCGTTACAGAAGTTGCGCAACTTTGAAGACCAGCTGATCGCGTCGCTCGGCGAGGACGGGGCGCTCGTCGCGCACGAGAGCACCCGGGGCCGCCGGATCCTGCATGTCTACGCGGACAGTGAAAGCGTTGTCCTGCAGTCGGTTGCCGCCTGGGCGGGCAGGGAGGCAACGGTACGGCAGAGCCACGACCCGTCGTTCGAAAACGTCAGCCACCTGCGCCCGTAGGCTCGCTGCCAGGGCGGGCTCAGGCGACGCGCTTGGTTTCGGAGTCCTCAGTGGACGGATTCGCGACCGCCGAGTGCCATGCCGGCGACGAACGGACCAGGCGCACGTTCTGCTTCGGGAAGACCCATTTCCGGTACGCCCACAGCCGGAAGACCATGGCCAGCAGCGTGCCGAGCACGATGCCCGACGTGAAGTCGCTGATCTCCTGCGTCAGCCGGCTCACGTGCGGCGCCTGCAGGTCGAGGACGTAGCGCGCGAACCACATCGGCAGGTCGTTGATGCCCACGGCCGCGGCGCTGATGGCGAAGAACAGCGCCGCCTCGTGGTGGCGTTCGCGGCCACCGCGGGTCCGGAAAGACCATTCACGATTGAGTACGTACGACAGTACGGTCGCCAGGATCGTCGCGACAGTCAACGCGGTGACCGGCTTGTTCGCCAGGATCGTGAGCTTCAGCGCGTAGTTGATGGCGACGGTGACCAGGAAGCAGGTACCGCCGACGATGAAGAACTTGAGGACCTCGCGGTGGCGCAGCAACCGTACCCGCACCGGCTCGGGAAGTACGCGCAGTACCCGCGCGACTACCGTCGCGGGCCGACCCCGTAGCCCTGTCGAACGGAGTTCGGCGGAGCGATCTTCACGGCTCATTCGCGGTAGCCTAGCGTGCGCACCTCACAGGAGTGTCACCGCTCCCTGCCTTTTGCATGAGCGTCGCTGTCTCCGCCTGTTGCGTCATGCCTACACACTGTGGCCATGACACCTGTCGCCGCATCCGGAGACACCTGGGGCATCAGTGGTCCGCAGTTCCTTGCGCTGTACGCGATTCTGGCCGTCGTGGCGGTGGTGATCGCGGTGCTCTGGCGCCGCCGGCTCACCCGCGGCAGCGGTACCGGGTACCTGTCGACCGGTCGGGCGAGCGCCACCGAGGTCGCCTACCTCAACGGCGGGTACCCGCGGGCGGTGCAGGCCAGCCTCGCCGGGTTGCGCTGGTCGGGCACGCTGGAGCTGGACGGGTCGGGCCGGATGGTCACCGCGGGACCAGCACCGTCCGGAGTGGACGGTCTGGGGTACGCCGTGCACAACAGCCTGCGTACGCCGCGCACCTGGCGCGAGCTGATCGCCGATCCGGAGGTCAGGGCGGCCGGGGACGCGGTACGGGACTCGGCGGTACGGCAGGGTTGGCTGCTGTCGGCGCAGGAGCGGCACCGGGTACGCCTCGCGGTGCTGCCGGTGCTGGGCGTGCTGGTACTCGCGGTGCTGCGGGCGATCGCCGGTAACGCCAACGGCAAGCCGATCGGGTACCTGATCGGGGTGATGCTCGCCACCGGCGTGCTCACGCTGCCGGTGCTGCTGGCCGTGCCGACGGTCACCCGTGCCGGGCGGGGCCTGCTGGGACAGTTGCGGGAACGGTACTCGTACCTGACGCCGCGCCACTCGCCGTCGTT
>DATEJJ010000604.1:0-4619 GCA_035278125.1 Rugosimonospora sp. | reverse complement strand
CTGCCACCGTCGAAGAACACATAGCCCGAAAGATGCAGGTGTACGCCGTCCCGCCGGCTCTCCAGCACCCCGTCGATGTCCGATGTGGACAGTAGCGCGTTGGCGCCGCGGTCGCAGAGCATGGTGCGTTCGGCAGGCTCGGAGAGCACCACCACGCAGCCCGTCGGGGTGCCGGGCGCGACCCGCACCGCACAGTCCACACCGGACGATGCCAGCTCCGCGACCCGCTGCGCGCCGGCGGAGTCCGCACCCACCACGCCGGCCAGCGTGACGTGCTGCCCGGTGGCGGCCAGCCAGGCGGCGGTGTTCGCGGCCGACCCGCCCGCGGTGAGGTGTATCCGCGCCATCGTATCGGTGCCGTACGCCAATCCTCCACTGTAGACAGCCAATACATCGGTGGCGATGTCACCCGCGACGATGATCCGGCTCATCTGGCGAAGGTGGCGGTAGCGGCGAGCGCGGCGGCGATCTGCGCGGCGAGCGCGGCGTTGCGCAGGATGATACGCACGTTCACGGCGAGGCTGCGCCCCTCGGTGGCGGCGTGGAAGTGGGACAGCAGGTACGGCGTGACCGCCTTCCCCACAACCCCCTCACTGTCCAACTTGGACAGTCCGTCGGCGAGTACCCGGTCGTGCAGCACCGGATCCAGCTGCTCGTCGCGCGGCAGCGGGTTGGCCAGCACCACGCCGCCCCGGTGCGCACCCTGGGCCCGGCGGGCGCCCAGCAGCGCGGCGGCGGCCTGCGGCGAGTCGACCGTCCAGTCCAGATCGAAGCCGCTGTCGGTGATGAAGAAGCCGGGGAAGCGGCGGCTGCCGTACCCGACGACGCTCACGCCGAGCGTCTCCAGCCGCTCCAGCGTGGCGCCAACGTCTAGAATGGACTTCACGCCGGCGCAGACCACGGCGACGGGCGTACGGGACAGCGTGACCAGGTCCGCCGACTCGTCGAAGGTGCTGGACGCGCCGCGGTGTACCCCGCCCAGCCCTCCGGTGGCGAACACCTCGATCCCGGCCGCCGCCGCGACCGCGCTGGTACCCGCGACCGTGGTCGCCCCGTCGACACCCGCGACCGCGGCCGGTGCCAGGTCGCGTACGGACAGCTTCGCCACCCCGTCGGCGGTGGCCAGCCGGGTCAGTTCCGCGTCGTCCAAGCCCACCACGAGCTGCCCGCCGATCATCCCGACCGTGGCCGGTACCGCGCCGTGCTCCCGTACCGCCTGCTCGACCTGGCGGGCCACCCGCAGGTTGTCCGGCCGGGGCAGCCCGTGCGAGACGATGGTGGTCTCCAGCGCGACCAGCGGCGCGCCGTCCCGCCTGGCCTGCGCCACGTGCTCCCCGTACCGGATCTCGAACTCCACGTGATGACGGTAGCCGGGCGCGTCGCGGGTTGGGCGGCGGGCCGGCCACCTGAGACACTGGTCGGGTGAGCACACCGACGACGCCGGCACCCGACACCGCCACGGTCATCGAGGAGCAGACCGAGGAGCGGACCGACTACCGATACGACGCGGGCGACCATGAGCGCTTCTCCCACTACGTGGACAAGGACGAGCTGATGGTGGCGATGGTCGAGGGCACGCCGGTACGCGCGCTGTGCGGCAAGCTCTGGGTACCCTCCCGGGATCCGCAGCGGTTCCCGGTCTGCCCGCAGTGCAAGGAGATCTACGAGTCGGACGACGTGACTGACTGACGCTCCGGCCCAACTCAAGATCTCAAAGGAGGACACGTGCCGCCGTCGCGCCCTGACGTCGGTCGGTTCCCCGCGCTGCGCGCGTGGCAACGCCGGGCCCTGGTCGAGTACCTGCGCCGGCGCGACGCGAACTTCCTCGCGGTGGCCACCCCGGGCGCCGGGAAGACCACCTTCGCGCTGCGCATCGCGGCCGAACTGCTCGCCGACGGTACGGTCGAGGCGGTCACCGTGGTCACGCCGACCGAGCACCTCAAGACACAGTGGTCGGTGGCGGCCGGCGCGGTCGGCATCGAGCTGGACCCGGCGTTCCGCAACGCGGACGTGCACTCGGCCAGCGACTTCCACGGCGCGGTGGTGACGTACGCGCAGGTCGGCATGGCGCCCCAGGTGCACCTCCGGCGTACCCTCACCCGCCGCACCCTGGTCATCCTGGACGAGATCCACCACGCCGGGGACTCCCGGTCCTGGGGCGACGGCGTGCAGGCCGCGTTCGACCCGGCGGTACGCCGCCTGATGCTCACCGGTACCCCGTTCCGCTCGGACGAGAACCCGATCCCGTTCGTGACGTACGAGCACGGCGTGGACGGGCTGCGCCGCTCCCGCGCGGACTCCACCTACGGGTACGCCGACGCGCTGCGCGACGGCGTGGTACGCCCGGTCATCTTCCTCGCGTACTCGGGCGAGACGCGCTGGCGTACCCGGGCCGGGGACGAGCTGGCCGCCCGGCTCGGCGAGCCGATGACGCAGGACCTCATCGCGCAGGCGTGGCGTACCGCGCTGGACCCGGCGGGCGAGTGGATGCCGCAGGTACTCCGGGCGGCCGACGCGCGCCTGGGCGTGCTGCGCGACGGCGGCATGGCCGACGCCGGCGGGCTGGTGATCGCGTCCGACCAGCACGCCGCGCGCGCGTACGCGAAGCTGCTGGAGCGCATCACCGGCGAGAAGGCGGTGGTGGTGCTGTCCGACGACGCCGGCTCGTCCGGGCGGATCGCCGCGTTCGGCGGGTCGGCCCAGCGCTGGCTGGTCGCGGTACGGATGGTGTCGGAGGGGGTGGACATCCCGCGCCTGGCGGTCGGTGTGTACGCCACCAGCGCCTCCACTCCGCTGTTCTTCGCGCAGGCGATCGGGCGGTTCGTCCGGGCCCGCCGGCCGGGGGAGACGGCGACGGTGTTCCTGCCCAGCGTCGCGCACCTGCTGGAGCTGGCCAGCGACATGGAGGTGGACCGCGACCACGTGCTCGGCGAGCGGGCCAAGGACGGGTTCGACGACGAACTGCTGGAGCGGGCGGAGCGCGCCGAGCGGGCCAGCGAGGAGCTGGAGAAGCGGTTCGAGGCGCTGTCCGCCACGGCCGAGCTGGATCAGGTGATCTTCGACGGCACCTCGTTCGGTACCCCGGTCCTCGCCGGTACCCCCGAGGAGGAGGAGTACCTCGGCCTGCCCGGCCTGCTCACCCCGGACCAGGTGGCGGCGCTGCTGACCAAGCGGCAGGCGGACCAGGTGGCCGCCGAGCGCCGGGCCCGCCCCTCGGCACCCGCCGCGGAGGCGCCGGTGGCCCGCCCGCGTACCGCCGGCGAGAAGCGGATCCTGCTGCGGCGGCAGCTCAACGCGCTGGTCGCGGCGCACCACCACCGCACCGGCCTGCCGCACGGCAAGATCCACGCTGAGCTGCGCCGGATGTGCGGCGGCCCGCCCAGCGCGCAGGCCACCATCGAGCAGCTCGAAGCCCGGATCGTGACGATCCAGTCCATGTGACGCGCGGGAAGGCGCAAGGGCGCTCCTCGAAGAGGAGCGCCCTTGCGACGTTATCTGACCGGGGGGATCAGCTCAGCTCGCTGGCTCGGAGGTCGTTCCCGCGCCAGACGAAGTCCGGGGCGGCCGCCACCTGTACGGCGATCTTCACCAGCTTCTCCGCGTACTTGTTCGCGTGGTGTCCACAGAACACCAGCTCACCACCACCGGCAATCGTCACTCGCAGCTTGCCCGCCGCGTTGCAGCGGTCGCACCGTTCATCGGCGCCTGGAACGGCCACCGTGTCCGGCGGCGGCGTGAGGGTTGGGGTCATCGCCTTCTCCTCCTGTTAGTCACCGACGAACGCTTACCCGTTGTCTCGTCCACGTATCGTCCAACGCCGCCCGTACCGTTGGCGTTCCCGCCGTGTCCTTGGGGGACCGAGGTCACAACGGTACCGACAGTGTGCCCCGACCCCGGCATGTCTAGTCAACGATCACAGGCCCACAACGTCTTGTATGCGACGCAAGGTTGCCTGATACCTGACGAGGTGCCCGGAATGCGCACCTGCTCGTGACATAGGACACAGGAGATGATCAGTCCAGGTAGTCCCGCAGCACCTGGGAGCGCGACGGGTGCCGCAGCTTCGACATGGTCTTGGACTCGATCTGCCGGATCCGCTCCCGGGTCACCCCGTACACCTGGCCGATCTCGTCCAGCGTGCGCGGCTGGCCGTCGGTCAGGCCGAAGCGCAGCCGTACCACGCCCGCCTCGCGCTCCGACAGCGTCTGCAGTACCTGCTGGAGCTGGTCCTGCAGCAGCGAGAAGGAGACCGCGTCGACCGCGACCACGGCCTCGGAGTCCTCGATGAAGTCACCGAGCTGGCTGTCGCCCTCGTCGCCGATCGTCTGGTCGAGCGAGATGGGCTCGCGCGCGTACTGCTGGATCTCCAGTACCTTTTCCGGGGTGATGTCCATTTCCTTCGCGAGCTCTTCCGGGGTGGGCTCGCGACCGAGGTCCTGGAGCAGCTCCCGCTGGATCCGGCCCAGCTTGTTGATCACCTCGACCATGTGTACCGGGATGCGGATGGTGCGGGCCTGGTCGGCCATGGCGCGGGTGATGGCCTGGCGGATCCACCAGGTGGCGTAGGTGGAGAACTTGTAGCCCTTGGTGTAGTCGAACTTCTCGACGGCGCGGATGAG
>DATEJJ010000603.1:0-2434 GCA_035278125.1 Rugosimonospora sp. | reverse complement strand
GGGGAAGTTGGCGACGGTGGCCTGGGGCGGGAAGGCCCACGGGCTCGGCGGGGCTGGCGGGCTCGCGGGGCCGGGTTGGGTCGGCTCGCTGCCGGGCTCGGCCTGGCTGGTCGTTACCAGCGGGGGCGGCAGTGCCGGCGTTGCTGGTGCCGGCGGTGCCGGCGTTGCTGGTGCCGGCGGCGCGAAAGCGTGCGGATCCTGCGGGAAGGGCGCCGGCGTCGAGGTGGCGACCGGGCCGGGCTGGGGTACGACCGGGTAATCGGAAGGGGACGCCGGCCACACCGGCTGCGTCTGCTCCGCCGCCGGCGGTACCTGCTGCAGCTGCTGGGTCTGGTCGAACGGCTCGGGCGCCTCGTCGGGCTGCCCCGGAGGATCCGGCGGCTGAGTCATGACGTCACCTTCGCCGTCTACTGAGGTCCATGCCTGGATGCGATGCTGGCGGTCGCCAGGGTAGCCCGTACGGGCGCGGCGGGGGACGCTACCTTCTTGGCATGCCGAAGCAGAAGTGGGAGTACGCGACCGTACCGCTGCTGGTCCACGCGACCAAGCAGATCCTGGACAACTGGGGGGACGACGGCTGGGAGCTGGTGGCCGTGATCCCTGGCCCCAACACGGAGCAGCTGGTCGCGTACCTCAAGCGGCCCAAGGACAGCTGATGAGCGCCGACCCGTACGCCCGCCTCAAGGAGCTGGGCCTGGCGCTGCCCGCGGTGGCCGCGCCGCTGGCCGCGTACGTACCGGCGGTGCAGTCGGGCAACCACGTGTACGTCTCCGGGCAGTTGCCGATCGTGGACGGCGAGCTGCTGGCCACCGGGAAGGTCGGCGCGGAGGTACCGGCGGAGCAGGCGCAGGATCTCGCCCGGCAGTGCGCGCTGAACGCGCTGGCCGCGATCGACGTGCTGGTCGGGCTGGCGCGCGTGGTCAAGGTGGTGAAGGTGCTGGGCTTTGTCGCATCGGCACCCGGCTTCACCGGGCAACCGGCGGTGGTCAACGGCGCCTCCGAGCTGTTCGGCGGCGTGTTCGGCGAAGCGGGCAGGCACGCCCGCAGCGCGGTCGGGGTGGCCGAGTTGCCGCGGGGCGCCCCGGTAGAAGTTGAAGTCATTGTCGAGATCGGTTCGTAAAAGCGTCGGGTGTCCGGCATAACATCGCTGACATGTCCGGCGCACCTGACCCGAGTGGCGGGCCGGCCCATGTCACCGCTCCGGTGGTCGCGCCCGCCCAGGATCTGCCCAGCTGGGCAACGCTGGTACGGGCGCCGAACCCGGGTCCGATGACGCTCGACGGCACCAACAGCTGGATCCTGCGGCTGCCGGGTGCCGGTACGGTCGTCGTCGACCCGGGTCCGCTGGACGAGGGGCACCTCGCGGCGCTCGCGGGGTACGGGCCGCTCGACGGCATCCTGATCACCCATGGCCACCCGGATCACGTGGAGGGCGTCGCCCGGCTGCGGGACCTGACCGGGGCGCCGGTACTGGACGAGGTGCCGGGCGTGCGGCGGCTGGCGACACCGGGACATACCGCCGATTCGGTATGTTTCCTCGTTTCTGATGTTGATCAGCCCGCGGTGCTCACGGGGGACACGGTTCTGGGTAAGGGCACCACCGTGGTGGCGTACCCCGATGGTGATCTTCGTGATTATCTGACCAGCCTGGAGCGGCTCGCGGCGCTCGGCCCCGTCCCGGTCCTGCCCGGGCACGGCCCGCCGCTGGCCGACTGCGCCGCCGCCGCGGAGTTCTACCTCCGGCACCGCAACGCCAGATTGGCGCAGGTCAGGGCGGTGGTCGCGGCCGGCGCGCGGACGCCGGCCGAGGTCATGGAGATCGTGTACGCGGACGTCGACCGGTCGGTCTGGTTCGCCGCGGAGATGTCGGTACGCGCCCAACTGGCGCTCATCGCGAAGGAATCAGAACCGGGCACTGTGTGGTTGGACACACCGTGACGTCGCTGACCCGGGCCGTCGTGGCCGCATCTCGCACGCGAGCGAGCGAGGCGCCGGCATGACGTGCCCGGTGTGCCTGACGGTCGCCGTGCCGGGGGCGCGCTTCTGCCACAACTGCGGTGCCGCGCTGCCGGCTGCCGCGATGCTGCCCGCCACCGAGCGGCGGGTCGTCACCGTGCTCTTCGGCGACCTGTCCGACTTCACCGCCTGGTCGGAGGAGCACGATCCGGAACGGGTGGGTGCGGTGACCGACCGGGTGCTGGCCGCGCTGGCCGGCTCGGTCAAGACGTTCGGCGGGCACGTGGACAAGCTGACCGGCGACGGGATCATGGCGGTCTTCGGCGCGCCGGTGGCGCACGAGGACGACGCCGAGCGGGCGGTCCGCGCGGCCCTGTCCATGCAGCGCGCGGTGCGCCGGGTGCTGGACGACGAGCGGGGCGGCGGCGCGCCGCTGGGGCTGCGGGTCGGGCTGAACACCGGCGAGGTGGTGGCCGGC
>DATEJJ010000602.1:0-5978 GCA_035278125.1 Rugosimonospora sp. | reverse complement strand
CGGCCGACGCGCACGCCGCCGACCGGCGCGCGTTCCGGGTGGCCAGCGCCCAGGTGGAGCGGCTGCGCGAGCTGTACGTGGAGGCCGTGGCCGCCCGCGTCGACCTGCAGGACGCGCCGAACCCGCGCACCGGCGACCCGGACGGCCCGCTCACCGACCCGCGTACCGGCCTGGTCAACCGGCGCTTCCTGGACCAGCGCGCGGCTGCCCTGGTGACCGCGGGCGAGCCGGCGATGCTGGCCATCTGCGAGCTGCACGGGCTGAACGGCGGGCAGGACGACCTGGCGCTGCGCCGGGTGGCCACGGTACTGGCCCGGGTGATGCGCCGGGGTGACCTGGTGGCCCGGTACGGCGGCGCGCGGTTCGCGGTACTGCTGCCGGGCGCGGGTGCGGCCGAGGCGAGCGAGGTGGCGGTACGGATCGAGGCGGCGGTGACGGCCGAGGACTGGTCGGCCCTGGCCCCGGGTGACGCGGTACGGGTCAGCGTGCACTGGTCCGAGGTGGGCACGCCGCCCGTCCGCTCGGCTCACTCGTAGCGCAGGGCCTCGATCAGCCGGTACCGGACGCCGCCGGAAACCAGAGCAGCGCCCGGGTACCGCCGCCCGCCGCCGGCTCCAGCCGGGCCCACCCGTCGTGGCTGCGCGCCACCTGCCCCACGATCGCCAGTCCCAGCCCCGCACCGGGCACCCGGCGCGCCTCGGGGGCCCGGTAGAAGCGGTCGAACACCCGCTCCAGATCGGCCTCGGCCACCCCCGTACCGTGGTCCCGCACGGTCAGCAGGGCACCGTCCTCGAACTCGCCCAGCGACACCTCCACCTGCCCATCCGGGGGCGAAAACTTCGCCGCGTTGTCCAGCAGGTTGGCCACCGCCCGGGCGACCCGGTCGGCGACCCCGCGCACCAGTACCGGATCCAGCTCGGCGGCGAACGTTATCTCCGGCCAGTGGTCGCCCGCCCGGCCCACCGCCTCGCGTACCAGCGCGTCGAGGTTCAGGTAGGTGACCAGCGCCTCCGGCTCCTCACCCCGGGCCAGGTCCACGATGTCGTTGACCAGCCCGCCCAGCTCGGCCAGGCCGGCGTCCACTCTGGACACCAGCCGGGCCCGGTCGGCGGGCGGCATCCGCTCCGCGCGGGCCAGCAGCTCCACGTTGGTACGCAAGGAGGTGAGCGGGGTACGCAGCTCGTGCGAGGCGTCCGCGACCAGCTGCCGCTGGGCGTCGACCGCCTCGCTCACCGCGTCCAGCATCGCGTTGAAGCTGTGCGCCAGCCGGCGCAGCTCGTCCGGGCCGGCCGCCTCGATCCGTCCACTCAGATCCATTGTGGACGATACCCGCTCCGACGCCCGGGTGAGCCGACCCACCGGACCCAGCACGGCACGCCCGACCAGCCAGTTGAGCGCGGCGGCCACCAGCAGCCCGCCGAGCCCGACCCAGACGAGCATCGCCTCCAGCCGGCTCAGCTCACCGTCCACTGCGGACATCGGCAGGGCGACCTGTACCGCACCGCCCGAGCGCGCCGGCCCGGTGAGCACGCGCAGGTGGGTACCGCCACTGTCCACATCGGACAGGAAGCTGTCCCGGGTACCGGCGGCCACCGCCCGGGTACGCGCGTCGACCGGGAGCGGTACGCCGTCCGCCGGCGCGTTGGCGACGGTACCGTCGGCGGCGACGAACTGCACCAGCATGCCGCCGCCACGCGGTGCGAGTCCGGGCCCCGGGCCGGGCTCGTCGAGGTGGTGCCCGGCGCGCCGCTGGCTCCCCCGGTACGCCATCCGCAGCTGGTTGTCCACATCGGACACCAGGTCCCGCCGTACCGCCACGTACCCGAGGAGCGCGACCAGCGCCACCACCACGGCCACCGCCGCGGTACCCACCAGGCCCAGCCGCCACCGCAGTCCCAGCCGCCCGAGCCGTCTCACGGATCCACCCGCAGCGCGTACCCGAAGCCGCGTACGGTCTGCAGCAGCCGCGGCTCCCCACCCGCCTCGGTCTTGCGGCGCAGGATCTTGATGAACACCTCCAGCGAGTTGGAGGCGGGGCTCAGCTCGTACCCCCAGATCCGGTCCGAGATGACCTCGCGGGACAGCACCTGCCCCGCGTTGCGCAGGAACAGCTCCAGCAACGCGAACTCGGTCCGGGTCAGGTCGATGACCCGCCCGCGCCGGTACGCCCGCCGCGCGTCGTGCTGCAGCCGCAGGTCCGCGTAGACCAGCTCGTCGCCGGCCGCATCGGGCCGGGCCCGGCGCAGCAGCGCGCGCAGCCGGGCCAGCAGTTCGTCCAGGGCGAACGGCTTCACCAGGTAGTCGTCGGCGCCGGCGTCCAGCCCGGCCACCCGGTCCCCGACCGCGTCCCGGGCGGTCAGCACCAGGATCGGTACCCGGTCCCCCTCCGCCCGTACCCGCTGGCACACCTCCAGCCCACCCAGCCGGGGCAGCACGAGGTCCAGGATGAGCGCGTCGACCGGCATGGTCCGCAGCGTGGCGATCGCCGCCGCACCGTCCCCGGCGACCACCACGTCGTACCCGGAGAAGCGCAGCGCCTCGCCCAGCGCCTGCCGCACCGACGGCTCGTCATCGACAACGAGCACCCGCTCGCTCACGCTCGCCAGCGTAGCGTCAGCGGCGCGTCAGCTCCGCCTCCCCGGCCAGCCGTGCCTGCCGGTCCGCCTCGGTCAGCGCGTCCAGCACCCCGTCCAGGTCGCCGGCGAGCGCCAGGTCCAGGTTGTACGCCGTGTACCCGATGCGGTGGTCGCTGATCCGGTTCTGCGGGAAGTTGTACGTGCGGATGCGCTCCGACCGGTCCACGGTACGCACCTGCGCCCGGCGCGCGTCCGACGCCGCCGCGGCGGCCTGCTCCTCGGCCAGCTGGGCCAGCTTGGCACGCAGCATCCGCATCGCCCGGTCCTTGTTCTGCAGCTGCGAGCGCTCGTTCTGGCAGGAGACCACGATCCCGCTGGGCAGGTGCGTGATGCGTACCGCCGAGTCGGTGGTGTTGACGCTCTGGCCACCCGGCCCGCTGGAGCGGAACACGTCGACACGCAGGTCCTTCTCCTCGATGACGACCTCCGCCTCCTCCGCCTCCGGCGTCACCAGCACGCCCGCCGCGCTCGTGTGGATGCGCCCCTGCGACTCGGTCGTGGGTACCCGCTGCACCCGGTGTACCCCGCCCTCCCACTTCAGCCGGGACCACACCCCGTACCCGCCGTCCGGTACCCCTCGGGTCTTCACCGCGACCGCGACGTCCTTGTACCCGCCCAGGTCCGAACCCTGCGAGTCGAGCACCTCGGTGATCCAGCCGCGCCGCTCGGCGTACCGCAGGTACATGCGCAGCAGGTCACCGGCGAACAGCGCCGACTCCTCACCGCCCTCGCCCGCCTTGATCTCCAGGATCACGTCCTTGCCGTCGTTGGGGTCGCGCGGGATCAGCAGCTCGGCCAGCCGCTCCTCCAGCGCGGGCAGGCTGCTCTCCAGCGCGGATACCTCATCGGCGAAGCCCGGGTCCTCGGCCGCCAGCTCCCGCGCGGCGGTGATGTCCGCGCGCAGCTGGGTCAGCTCGGCCGCGGCCTTGTGGATCGGGGTCAGCTCGGCAAAGCGCCGGCCCACCTTCCGCGCCGCGTTCTGGTCGGCGTGGATGGCCGGGTCGGCGAGGCGCTGCTCCAGCTCGGCGTACTCGTCGAGCAGGGCCGTCAGCCGGTCAGTGGTCATCTCAGCAACCTCCCAAACCAACGGCGCCCGTCCCCGCGCGTGCGGGAACGGGCGCCGTGAACGTCGCTACTTCTTGGGTGCGGCCTTCTTCGCCGCCGCCTTGGCGTACTTCTGCTGGAACTTCGCCACCCTGCCGGCGGTGTCGAGCACGCGCTGCTTGCCCGTGTAGAACGGGTGGCACGCGCTGCAGGTCTCGACGTGGATCACGCCGTTACGGGCCGTGCTGCGGGTGGTGAACGTGTTGCCGCAGGCGCAGGTCACCTGGGTCTGCACGTACTGCGGGTGGATGTCGGGCTTCATGCCTCGCGGTTTCCTCTCTTCAACGGTCGCCGGGTCGCCCGGGATGGAGCTGGGCGTGAACCGGAACCAGAGTTGCCGTACCAGTGTGCCATGGGTGGAACCGCACGCTCCCGCGGGGTATTCCACGTCTCACGCCAGGATCAGGCGGCCGGTGTGCTCGAAGGTGGCGAGGTCGTCCAGGGTCCCGGGGATGGACGCCGCCAGGGGCTCCGGCAGCGCGTCGAGCGGGAAGAACCCGGCGTCGGTGGTCTCGTCCGTCTCGCGGCGCAGCTCGCCGCTCCACTCGTCCACCCGGAACACGGTGACGTGCAGCTGGTAGGTGTTGCCGAACATGTCGGTGCGGATGTGCGCGGCGCCGCTGTACAGCGCGAACGGGGTGGCCTCGCGTACCGTCAGCCCGGTCTCCTCGTACACCTCGCGGGCGGCGCACTCGGCGATCGACTCGCCCACCTCCATGGCGCCGGCCGGCAACGCCCAGTATCCGTTGTCGGCGCGCCGGATGAGCAGCAGCCGCCCGGCCTCGTCCCGGACGATCCCGCGGGCTCCGACGAACAGCAGCACCTGGTCACCGGCGACGGCCCGCAGCCGCCCCATGTACGACTCGGCCCACCCCACACCCGCCACGCCCACACGGTACCGGCGCCCTCGGTAGGCTGGAGCCTGCACCCAGGAGGTGACGATGACCGCAACGATGGAGAGCCGGCCGGGCGTGACGCTTCCGGAGCCGGTGACGGTAACCGCAGCACAGTACGAGGCAATTCCCCCCAACCCTCGCGTTGAGCTCGTGGACGGAGTGGTCCAAGTCATGACGCCGGCGACCCGGCTACACCGGATCGTCGTACAGAAAGTGCGCCTTGCTCTTGAGGCGTTGTGCCCAGAGGAGTGGCACATCGTCTGGGAGCAAGAGATCAAATTCAACGAACTGCACCGGCGAAACCCGGACGTGATGGCGATCCGGGCCGAGGCCGACGACCTCAAGAAGTACGGCTTCCTTCCGGAGGACGTGCTGCTCGCGATCGAAGTGGTCAGCCCTGGCACGCAGACCGCCGACCGGTTGCACAAGCCATCCGAGTACGCCGAGCACGGCATCGAGCACTACTGGCGGGTGGAGACCTCGCCCAGGCTCACCGTGCACACGTACCGGCTCAGCGGGGCGGGCCGGTACGTCGAGACAGGCGTGTTCCTGCAGGGGGAAAGCGTGGCTGCCCCGGGACTGGCCTGGGCCGCGCTCAAGGTTGACGAGATCGCGCCCTGATCCGGCATGCGTGAGACGGGCCCCGGCGGCCGCCGGGGCCCGTTCGCGTTCTCACTCGCCCGGGGTGGTCTGCGCGATCTGCATGAGGAACTCCACGTTGGTACGTGTCTTCTTCAGCCGGTCGAGCAGCAGGTTCAGCGCCTCCTGCGAGTCCAGCGCGTGCAGCACCTTGCGCAGCTTGATCACGATGGCCAGCTCGTCCGGCGCCAGCAGGATCTCCTCCTTGCGGGTACCGGACGGGTCGATGTCGATCGCGGGGAACACCCGGCGGTCGGCGATCTTCCGGTCCAGCTTCAGCTCCGCGTTACCCGTGCCCTTGAACTCCTCGAAGATGACCGTGTCACCCGTGGAACCGGTCTCGACCAGCGCCGTGGCGATGATGGTCAGCGAGCCGCCGTTCTCGATGTTGCGGGCCGCGCCGAGGAAGCGCTTCGGCGGGTACAGCGCGGTGGAGTCGATACCGCCGGACAAGATGCGTCCCGAGGCGGGCGAGGCGTTGTTGTACGCCCGCCCCAGCCGGGTGATCGAGTCCAGCAGTACCACCACGTCGTGCCCCAGCTCGACCAGGCGCTTGGCCCGCTCGATGGACAGCTCCGAGACCGTGGTGTGGTCCGACGGCGGCCGGTCGAAGGTGGAGGCGATCACCTCACCCTTGACCGAGCGCTGCATGTCGGTGACCTCTTCGGGCCGCTCGTCGACCAGCACCACCATCAGGTGGCAC
>DATEJJ010000601.1:0-5748 GCA_035278125.1 Rugosimonospora sp. | reverse complement strand
CGGGCCGCGGCCTCGGCCACCGCCTGCGGCCGGGTGGCGCGCAGCTCCCGCAGCGCGGCGAAGTCCAGCTCAGTCATGATCCGCGTACCCCCCGAACTGCTCCACCTCGGCCGTTGTCGGCATCGCCGTGGAGCACTCCAGCCGGCCCGCCACGATCGCGCCCGCCACGTTGGCGAAGCGCAGTACCCGCGCCAGGGGCCAGCCGGCGAGCAGCCCGTGGCACAGCGCGCCGCCGAACCCGTCGCCCGCGCCCAGCCCGTTGACCACCGCCACCGGCACCGGCGGTACCTCCACCGTCTCGGTGCGGCTGCGCGCCAGTACCCCCTTGGGCCCCTGCTTGACCACGGCCAGTTCGGCACCGGCGTCGAGCAGCGCCGCGGCGGCCGCGTGCGGTTCCCGCTCCCCCACCGCGACCTCCACCTCGTCCAGGTTGCCCACGGCCACCGTGGCGTGCGGCAGCGCGCGGCGCACCTCGGCGCCGGCCGCGGCCGGCGACTCCCAGAACATCGGCCGGTAGTCCAGGTCCAGCACGGTCAGCGGCCGGCGGTCGCGGGCCGCCCAGGCCGCGTGGTGCGCGTCGCGGCTCGGCTGCCGGGACAGCCCGGTCACCGTCGCCCAGAACACCCCGGCCGCGGCGATCGCCGGCAGGTCCAGCTCGGCCGGCTCGATCACCAGGTCGGGTGCGATCGGATCGCGGTAGAAGTACAGCGGGAACTGGTCCGGCGGGAAGATCTCGCAGAACGTGACCGGCGTGTTCAGGCCCGGCACCGCCGTCACGTACCGGTCGTCCACGCCCAGCTCGCGCAGCGCCCGGTGGATGAAGCCGCCGAACGGGTCAACGCCGGTGCGGGTGATGACCGCCGCCCGCCGCCCGTGCCGGGCCGCCGCCACCGCGACGTTGGTCGCGCTGCCGCCGAGGAACTTCCCGAACGTGGACACGTCCGCCAGGCCCACGCCGACCTGCAACGGGTAGATGTCCACCCCGACGCGGCCGATCGTGATCACGTCGAACACCGGGCTCCCCTCCGCCGTTCCGCTCGCGTTCCCGCCGTGTTTCCGAAGCTTCGTGCCGCGCCCCGGAGAAGTCAACAGTTTGTCTTGACATTCTGTTAAACCCGGTGACAAACTCCAGCGATTGTCAGCGGTTCCCGCTCCGGGGAGGTGGCGGCGTGCCGGTTCCGCGCATCGAGGTCGACCGGACCAGCCCGGTCCCGTTGTACTTCCAGGTCAGCCGGCGCCTGGAGGAGGCTGTCGACCAGGGCGACCTGCTCCCCGGCGAGCGGCTGCCCAACGAGATCGAGTTCGCCCAGGCCCTGGCCATCTCCCGGCCGACCATGCGCCGCGCCCTGGACGACCTGGTGGAGAAGGGCCTCCTCACCCGCAAACAAGGCGTGGGTACCCGCGTCGCCAACGCCCAGGTCCGCCGCCGGGTCGCGCTGACCAGCCTGTACGACGACCTGGCCGCCTCCGGCCGCACCCCGCAGACGCAGGTGCTACGGCTGACCACCGAGTGCGTCGACCGGCACGCCGCCCGCGCCCTGGGCGAGCCGGCCGACGCGCCGATCGTCTACCTGGAGCGGCTGCGCCTGGCCGACGGCCGGCCGCTCGCGCTGATGCGCAACTGGCTGCCGCCCCGGTTCGCCGACATCAGCCCGGAGGATCTGCGCACGCACGGCCTGTACCAGCTGCTCGGTGAGCGGCACGGGCGGCCGGCCGTGGCCAGGCAGCGGATCACCGCGCGGGCGGCCGGCGCCACCGAGGCGCGGCTGCTGGACACCCGGCGCAACGCCCCGCTGATCAGCATGCAGCGCACCGCGTTCGACGCGGCGGGCCACCCGGTCGAGTTCGGCGACCACCTCTACCGGGCGGACCTGTACGCGATCGAGGTCACCGTCTTCAACCGCTGAGCCCGGACGGGGACGCGCCCGGCGCCTGGCAGTCCCCCAGGTACCAGGTACCCGGGGTGGCGTCCGCCGCCTCGTCCACCCGGTGCGGCGGAGCCCCGGCCGCGTCACCCGGGAACGGGTCCACGCCGTCCCGCAGCGCCCCCTCCGGCAGCGCCGGAACCAGGCAGGCGCTGACCGACGCGGTACCCGCCTCGGGGCTCTCGTCCAGCGCCGCGAAGTACCGGCAGCCCGCCACCCGCACCTCGACCCGGTACGGGCCGGCGCCGGCCAGCCGGGCGGTGACCGCCGAGCACCTGGCCGTGGTGGCCGGCAACTCGCCCAGCGCGTACGCCACCGCCCGCCCGGCCTCGTCCGCTCCCGGCGCCGCCGACGGTACCCCACCCCGGGCCATCAGCGCGGCCAGTACCAGCCGTTGCAGTTCGTCCACAGTGGACTCAACGAGGCCGGCCCGCGAGTCGGACGGCGACGGGGCCGGCGCGGTCGGGACGACCGGCACCGGGTGACCACCGGTACAGCCGGAGACACTCACCGCGAGCACCACGGCCAGTACAGCGGGCAGCCCGCGTCCGCGCTTCACACGCGCCAGTATGGCGGCCCCGTACCGCCCCCGATGCGAACGATCTACGGAAATCGCTCAGTGTGACGGCGCGTACACCGTGACGTGGGAGACGTGGTGGACCACCTGGCGCGTCGGTCTGCGGCGGCGCGCCGGCGGCGGGGGTACGGGCGAGGTACCGGACCATGGCGCCGACCCTGTGCCCGTGACGCTTCGGCCGCCGCCGAAGTGTGCCCGCCGTACCGTGGGGGCGTCGGTTGGCTGGCCCGGCGGGTACCGGGCCAGCGGGCGCTACTGATCACCGGCGCGGGCCACGCCGGGCTGGCCGAGGTGCTCGGACCCGACGGCGCCCTGATCGACATCGCCAATGATCGACATGGCCATTGATCGACATCGCGATTAGAACGTGTGTACGATAAGCTCCCCGGCGTGGGTACACCCGACGAATCCTCCCGGCGGGCCACGGTCGCCGAACTCTTCCGCATCGCCGCGCAGCACGCCAGCGGGCGCCGCGCGGGCGTCACCCGCGAGCAGGCCCTGGCCGAGCTGGCCGCCGCGTCCACGGACCCCGACCTGCTCGCCGAGGCCGCCGCCGCGCACGCCATGGCCGAGGACTGGTACGCGGTCAACGCGGTCGACCTGCTCCTGGACGCGGGCGCGGACCCGGCCCGGATGCAGCGCTACGCGGGGTTGTTCGGACCCACCCGGATCGAGGAGCCGCCGCCGGCCTGACGTCGAGAACCCCGCGGCGGCACCGACTCAGGGGTGACGGGCCACATCCGGCAGACCGAGGAGTCGACATGTCCAAGCTGGTGGTACACAACTTCGCGATCTCACTCGACGGGTACGGGGCGGGGCTGGCACAGAGCCTCGACGCCCCGCTCGGGGTGGGCGCCGGGCGGCTGCACGAGTGGGTCTTCCAGACCCGTACCGGCCGCCGCATGATCGGGCAGGACGGCGGCGACGAGGGCCTGGACGACGGGTACCTGATCCGCGGCGAGACCGGCATCGGCGCCACCATCATGGGCCGCAACATGTTCGGCCCGGTCCGGGGCGGCTGGGCGGGCAGCGACTGGCGCGGCTGGTGGGGCGAGGACCCGCCGTTCCACCACCCGGTGTTCGTGCTCACCCACCACGCCCGGGGACCGCTCCCGATGGCCGGCGGCACCACGTTCCACTTCGTCACCGGCGGCATCGAGGACGCGCTGCGGCAGGCTCGGGAGGCGGCCGGCGGCAAGGACATCCGGCTGGGCGGCGGCGCCGCGACCATCCGGGCGTACCTGCGCGCGGGCCTGGTCGACGAGCTGAACCTGGCGGTGGTACCGGCGGTGCTGCTCGGCGCCGGCGAGCGGCTGTTCGAGGGAGACCTGCCCGGGTACCGCTGCGCGCAGTTCGTGGCGTCCGCATCCGTGGTCCACGTGCGGTACACCCGGATCGCCGCTGACGCGCCGTAGCCGGTGGCGCGGCCGTGGTACGGATGAGCGTGGCATGGACGGGTCTCACGGGGGCGACGTCATCAGCGGCGGGCCGGGGCGCCCGGCGCGGCCGTGGCGGTTCTGGGCGGTGGTCGCGCTGGTGGTCGCCGCGGTCACGGGTGCCGCGCTGGTGCAGCGCCACGGCCGGCCGGGACCGGCGCCCGCGCCGAGCACCACCCCTGGGGTTCAGACCGCTGGCCAGGTCGCGGTCGAGGACGTCTGCACCCTCGGCACCGACCGGCGGTCCACGGTCACCGTGGCCTTCACGCTGGTCAATCACACGCTGGAAACGGTCGGCGTGACCGGCGTGGAGCCCTCGTTCCCGCTGGGCGGCCTGCGCACCCTGTCCGTGACCACCGCTGCCGGTACCTGTGTGCACGCCGGTGGCGCCTCCTCGGCCGGTACCCTCGCGCCCGGCGACTCCCTGCTGGTCACGTTCCTCCTCGGGGTACCGGCCGGGACCTGCCCGCAGCCGTTACCGGTGGCGGTGCGGGTACGGGTCCTGGCGCACGGCGAGCTGATCACCACCGTGCTCCCGGTCGTGGTGGACCTGGGCCGCGTCCCGTACCCCGGCTGCCCGACCTAGCCGACGATGATCGGAGTCTGCCGGCGGATCGCGCAGCTGAATGCACGATCCGCCGGCAACTTCCGACCTTGACCAGCCGGCCACAAGATCGGGCGCGTTACGCGACGCGGGGGATCAGGGCAGAGCGGAGCACGTCACCGGTGCCTTCGACGCCGTCCCTGACATCAACCGCCTCGGCACCTGGACTTGCCGGGCCGGGCGAGGGGGTCGGTGCCGCGGCGGCATCGGGTATCGCGGGCAGGCCCACGGTGGTCGGGGCGGGGTGCATGCCGGCCAGGACGGAGGTCAGGCGGTCCAGGTCGGCGAGGGCGAGCCGGAACGAGCCGCGGCACAGCCCGCCTGCCCACAACGAGACGACCACCACCTCGCGATCCGCGTGGTAGCTCACGCGCATGGTGCGGTCGCCGCCACGGATGTCGGTGAAGACGTCACCGGGGGACGGCAGCGGCCTGATCTCAGCCATGAGTCGAGGATGCGGTACGCCCTCGATTCCTTCAAGGCCGCCGATTTGTTCAAGACTCCGCCGCCGGCCCGCCGGTACGGTCGCCGCATGACACCTTCGCTGAACCTGATCGGCCTGGTCACCGAGGATCTGGCCGCGTCACTCGCGTTCTACCGGCGGCTCGGGCTGCGGTTCCCGGACGGGGCGGAGCAGCAGCCGCACGTCGAGGTGGAGCTGCCCGGCGGGCTGCGACTCGCCTGGGACCCGGTGGACACCATCACCTCCTTCGATCCGGGCTGGAGTGCCCCGAAGGGCAGCCCGCGCATCGGCCTGGCCTTCCTGTGCCCGGACACGGCCGAGGTGGACCGGCTGTACGCCGACCTGACCGGGGCCGGGTACGCCGGGCACCTGGCGCCGTTCGACGCGCCCTGGGGCCAGCGGTACGCCACCGTGCACGACCCGGACGGCAACGGCGTCGACCTCTTCGCACCGCTGCCGACCTGAGTCAGCGCAGCAGGGCGCCGAGCGTCACGCCGGACAGCGCCTTCACCTCCCGGGACAGGTGCGCCTGGTCGGCGTACCCGGCCACGGCGGCCACCAGAGCCGGCGCCTCACCCGCGTGGGCGAGGTCGAGCGCGCGGTGCAGGCGCAGGATCCGGGCCAGGGTCTTCGGCCCGTACCCGAAGGCGTCCTCGCACCACCGGTGCAGCCGGCGCGGCGCCCAGCCGACGGTGGACGCGGCGGCCGCCACGGTGCCGCCGGCGGAGAGCCCGGCCACGATG
>DATEJJ010000600.1:0-2844 GCA_035278125.1 Rugosimonospora sp. | reverse complement strand
GGGGATGGCGTCCGCCGGGGCCGCCTGCGCCGGAGCGGGCGGCTGTGCTTCGATCATCGGCGCGTTCGGCTGCGCCGCGATCGTGGCGGGTGCCGGGGCCTCGATCGCCCCGGCGGCGTAGGCGGTGGAGCCGATCGCCCCGGCCGGGTAGGCCAGCGCGGGGTAGGGCGCGACGGCGAAGAACGGGTCGTAGACCGGACCGCGCGGCGTGGCGACCGGCGGCCACGCGTCCGGCTGCGGCCACCGGGCCAGGTCCTCGCTGGTGTTGATGACGACCAGCCCGGCGAGTTGCAGGCCGAGCCGCTCCACCAGGAGGGCGGCCCGCTTGGCTTCCATGGTGCGGGTGATTCCGGTCTGGACGACCAGCAGCACCGCGTCCGCGTGCCGGGCGAGGGTGACGAGGTCCGCGCCGGACAGTGCCGGCGGGGCGTGTACCACGACGACGTCGTTGCTGTCGGCCAGGGTGTCCACGATGACGCCCAGCCGCGCGGCGTCCATCGGCGCACCATCGGCCAGCTGGCGCAGTTCGTCGGCGGTGACCCGGGTGATGACACCTGAGCCGTCGCGTCGCGCCGTGTCCACATCCTGCCCCGCGCCCCTGCCGGTGGGCGGAATCGTGCCGGGCGCCGGCGCGAACCGGGTACCGGGGCGGCCGATCTGGCCGTCGACCACGGTGACCCGGTCGTGGTTGAGGGCCAGCCCGAGCGCCAGCAGTTGGGCGACGAAGCCTTCGCGGTCGTTGCCACCCGGGCTGGTCACCAGGATCCGTCGGCGGCGCTGAGCCGAGGCGAGTACCGCCAGCGAGGCTACGGTCGCGCAGATCGCCTCCCCGATCTCGGGCTGGCCGGCGGCCCGGCGCGCACCGGTGCGGATGAGCCGCCGGGACAGCCGCGGGAAGATGCCCAGCACCGGCAGGCCCAGCTGCATGCCGAGGGTGACCAGGCCGCGGAGGCGGTCGTCGAACCGGTCGCCCAGCGTCCGGAACCCGATGCCGGCGAGGAGTCCGATGATGGCGCCGAGCGCGGCGTTGGGTAGCGGCCGGGGCGAGACGGGTCCGGCGGGCGGAATCGCCGTGTCCAGGGTCCGGGTCGTCACCATGGCGCCGACGTCGACCTGGGCGACCTGGTGGCCCAGCGCCGCGGTACCGGCGTTGGCCAGCGCGGCGGCCAGTGCCGCGGACGTCGCGGTCGCCGTGACCGTGATGATCTGCATGCCCGGCTCGTAGGTGGCGCTGAGGCGGCCGTACACGTCCGCGGGCTTGAGGGCGAGGGTCTTCGCCACGTCGGTGGCGACCTCCCGTGACTGCGCCAGTCTGGCCACTGTGGACAGGAGGTTCTGGGCGATCACCAGGTTCAGCGACGGTGCCTGCGCCCTGATGCTGTCGGTGGTCTTCCCGGACTCGATATGGACGTTGATCAGCACCGAGGTGCTGGCCTCGTAGGTGTGCGGCATCTGGGCCGTCACCAGCACCGCGCCCGTGAGCCCGGCGCCCAGTCCGAGTGCCGGGAACAGGATCTGGCGCGAGACGGTCCGGAGCGCCGTGCGGAGGTACGTCGTCGGTCTCATGGCAGTTTTACCCCTCGGTCCGCCGGATACGGAGTCGTCCACGCCTGCGCCCCGGCGGCGAGGGTGGTGGCCGCGGCGGGCGGCGCGCCGGGCTTGCGGTCGGCCAGATCCGTCCAGACCCGGCACATGGCCTCGACGATGCGGTCCCAGCCGAATTCGACGGCGGCGCGCTCAACACCACGCGCCGACACCCGGGCCGCAAGCTCGGGGTCGTCGCGGAGCCGGGCCAGGCGCGTGGCGAGGGCCAGCGGGTCACCGGCCGGGAAGGTCAGGCCGGGGTCGCCGATGACGTGTGGTACCTCCCCTACGTCGCTGCCGACGACGGGTACGCCACACGCCATCGCCTCGACCAGGACCCTGCCGAACTGTTCGCGTAGCGGTATCCCGATCCAGGGCGCCACATTGCGCTGTACCAGCTCGACGGAGGGCAGCACCAGCGCATCCATCCGGCCGAGCAGGGTGGGCAGTGTCTCGTGCCCGGCCCAGCCGTGCACGGTGACGCGGCCGGGCCGCTTCGCCGCCGCCCGGTCGACGTCGGCGCGGAGGCTGCCCTCGCCTACGACGAGCAGGTCGCAGTCGAGCAGTTCGGCGGCGTTGAGCAGGCAGCCGATGCCCTTGTGGGGTTCGAGGCGGCCGACGAAGCCGGCCGTGAACCGCGCGCCGCCGGGGGGCGCGGACCGGGGCTGGAACAGTGTGGTGTCGACCCCGAGCGGCACGATGGTCGCCGGTCCCGGGTAGCCCTTGGTCCGCAGGACGTCCAGGGCCGCCGGGGTGATCGGGAAGGCGTGGTCGACGACCCGGTAGGAATGCCGCTCGATCCAAGGGAACGGCCGCGGGAACCGCATCACGATGTTCTGGGCCGCGTAGAGCGTGACCGCGACGCCCGGCCACCGGCGGCGCAGCCGGGTCGCCTGCCAGGTCGACAGGTAGGCCGCCTCGCCGATGATGTGCACGACGTCGGGGCGCCGCCCGACCGTGCCGGCCAGGGCGCCGGGGCGGAACGCCACCGAGGCCATGTGACCCGTGAGCTGCTCGCCGATCAGATGCGGCAGGATGTGGTAGCGCAGGCGCGGGTGGCGGTGCGCCAGGCGCCGCAGCTGGTTCACGGTGGCCGCGGACACATCGGCGGCCAGCAGCGTCAACTCGACCCCCGGCCGTTGGCACAGGGCCGCGAACATGTCGGTCCAGTGCTCGGTCCGCTTGCCCACGACGGTGATCAGTACGTGCATGGCTGGCGCTCCACCTTCTCCGGTGCAGCCGTGCTGCGCGCGGCTCCCA
>DATEJJ010000599.1:0-16680 GCA_035278125.1 Rugosimonospora sp. | reverse complement strand
TTCCGCAAGGTGTTCGACAACTCCCGTACCGGCATGATCCTCGCCGACCCCACCGGCCGGTTCGTGCGGGTCAACCCGGCGCTCTGCCAGATGCTCGGGCACGCCGAGCCCGACCTGGTGGGCAAGTACTTCACCGACATCACCCACCCCGACGACGGCACCGCCGGTACGGATCCGGCGCGGTACGTGCACGCCGACGGGCACACCATCGAGGCGTCGGTCACCACCGCGCTGCTGCGCGACGAGTCCGGCCGGCCGCAGTACCTGGCCACCCAGATCATCGACGTCACCGAGCGGCGGGCGCTGGAGCGGGCCCGGGAACAGCACGAGGCCGAACTCGCGCACCGCGCGGAGCAGTTGCAACAGGCCAACACGCAGATGTCCGACTTCATCGCGATGCTCACCCACGACGTACGGCAGCCGCTGGCCAGCGTGGTCGCGCTCGGCGAGGTGCTGCTGGACGAGTGGGGTGACATGCCCGAGGACACCAAGCGCAACTACGTGCAGCGGGCCACCACCGCCGGGCACCGGGCGAGCCAGTTGGTCAGCGACATCCTCACCCTCGCCCAGATGGACGCCGGCGCGCTGGTGGCGCGCCCGGTGCGGCTGGACGTGGCGCACGCGGTACGCGAGGCGGTGGCCGCGCACGCCGGTGACCACGAGGAGCCGGTGAGCGTGGTGGCGCCGGACGAGTCCAGCGCCTTCGCCGACCCCGCCCACCTGCAGCTCGTCCTCGGCAACCTGCTCGGCAACGCGGCCAAGTACGGCGCGCCGCCGATCAGCGTCACCGTCACCAACGACCGCAACCACGTGCGCATCCAGATCACCGACTGCGGCGAGGGGGTACCGCCGGCCTTTGTCGCGCGGATGTTCGACCGGTTCGCCCGCGCCGAGAGCGGCGTGGCCACCACGAAACCGGGCACCGGGCTCGGCCTGTACTTCGTGCGCCAGCTCGCCGGCGCCAGCGGCATGACCGTCCACTACCGGCCGAACCTGCCCCGCGGCGCCACGTTCATCCTGACCGTGCCGCGTACCCCCGGGCAGAGCCAGGATATGGACGACCGCCAGGACGTACCGGCGGCGGTGCGGTGATCAGTCCGCCAGCTTCCCGTCCAGGATCGCGATCAGGGCGGCCGCGCACAGGTCGCGGAGCGTGTCGCGGCTGACGGTACGGTTGTCCAGCCAGTCCAGGCATACCGTGATCACGAACAACAGCCAGCCGCGTACCGCCAGCCGTACCAGCTCCGCCTGGTCGGGCTTGACGTTCAGCCGGGCCAGGATGCGCCGCTGCTGCTCGGTGAGGTTGCGCTCCACGATGGCGCGGATACCCTCGTCCGCGGCGATCGAGGCGCGGTGCAGCACGCGTACCCCGTTCTCGTGGCTCTCCAGGTAGTCGAAGTACGTCTCCAGCCCGACCCGGATCTGCTCCGGGATGGACTGCTCCGGATCGGTACGGGTGTGCGCCAGGATCCGCTCGGCCTCCGCCTCCACGACCGCCGCGAAGAACTCCCGCTTGGTGGCGAAGTAGTGGTACAGCAGCCCGCGGGATACCGCCGCGAGTTCGGCCACCTCCTCGATCCACACCTCGTCGTACGGGCGCGCCGCGAACAGCCCGGCGCCGATCCGCAGCAGTTGCTCGCGGCGCGCCTGGGTGGCCAGCCGGACCCGGGTACCCGTCACGGCCCGAATGCTACTTGACATGGGTTCAACAGCGCCGGACCATGAAACCTATTGGAAGTCAGTTCAATAGCTGGGGGTGGCGCCGTGGGACGGGCCAATGACCGGCGATCGGGGATCGACACCAGAGGGATACCGCACCCGCCCCGGCGGGTACCGCTGCTCGGCGACGTGCTGGGCATCTCGCGTACCACGCCGGTGCAGGACACCGTGCGGCTCGGTCGCGGCCTCGGGCCGATCTACTGCCGCCGGTTCCTCAACCGCGAGGTCGTCGTCATCACCGGCGCCGAGCTGATGGGCGACCTGGCCGACGAGTCCCGCTTCGCCAAGCGCCTCGCGCCGGGCGTCGCGGCGCTCCGGCTGATCGGCGGGGACGGGCTGTTCACTGCGCACAATGACGAGCCCAACTGGCGGCTGGCGCACGACATCCTGCTGCCCGCGTTCTCGCAGAGCGCGATGCGGGCGTACCACCCGACCATGCTGGCCGCCACCCGCCAGCTCATCGCGGCCTGGGACTCCCAAGTGGACGGTGGGCCGGTCGACGTCACCCCGGACATGACGAAGCTGACCCTGCAGACCATCGGGCTGTCCGGATTCGGGTACGACTTCGGCTCGTTCGAGCGCGCCGAGCCGCACCCGTTCGTCCTCGCGATGTTCGGCGCGCTGCTGCACGGCATGCGCCTCGCCTTCCGGCTGCCGGTCGTCGGCCGGCTGCGCGACCTCGGCGCCGACCGGCAGTTCCGCGCGGACGTCCAGCTCATGACCGGCGTGGTCGACGACGTCATCCGCGCCCGGCAGGCCAGCGGCGACGCCGGTACCCAGGACCTGCTCGGCATGATGCTCAACGCCCGCCACCCGACCACCGGCGAGCAGTTGGATCCGGTGAACATCCGCAACCAGGTCATCACGTTCCTGGTCGCCGGGCACGAGACCACCTCCGGCGCGCTGTCGTTCGCCCTGTACTACCTTGCCCACCACCCGGAAGTGCTGGCCCGCGCGCAGGCCGAGGTGGACGCCGTGTGGGGTGAGCAGGACGACCCGGATCCCACCTTCGAACAGATCGGCAAGCTCCGGTACGTGCGCCGCGTGCTGGACGAGACGCTCCGGCTCTGGCCCACCGCACCCGGCTTCGCCCGCGAGGCGCGCCAGGACACCGTCCTCGGCGGCCGGTACCCGATGAGCGCCGGCGACTGGGTGCTCGTCATCGCGCCGCTGCTGCACCGGGATCCGGTCTGGGGCGACAACGTCGACAGCTTCGATCCCGACCGGTTCACGCCCGAGCGGGTACGCGCCCGGCCCGGCCACGCGTACAAACCCTTCGGTACCGGGGAGCGCGCCTGCATCGGGCGGCAGTTCGCCACGCACGAGGCGTTGCTCGCGCTCGGCCTGCTGCTGCACCGGTTCGAGTTCACCCCCGACCCGGCGTACCAGCTGCGCGTCACCGAGCTGCTCACCTTCAAACCCGAGGGCTTCACGCTCCGGTTCACCCGGCGCCGGCCCACCCCGGCGGTCAGCCTCGGTGCGCGAGTGCCCTCCGCAGGTACGCCGACGCCTGGCTGATCGCGCCCTCGGTCGCGTGCGTCTGGCGCAGCGCGTTGAGCATCACAAAGTCGTGGATGACGCCCTGGTACCGCACCGCGGTCACCTCCACCCCGGCCCGGCGCAGCCGGTTCGCGTACGCCTCGCCCTGGTCGCGCAGCACGTCGGCCTCGTCCGTGATGACCAGCGCCGGTGGCAGCCCGGCGAGCTGGTCCAGGCTCGCCCGCAGCGGCGAGGCTGTGATCTCCGCGCGCTGCGCCGCATCGGTCGTGTACTGGTCCCAGAACCACTGCATCGCCTCGCGGCGCAGGTAGTAGCCCTCGCCGAACTGCTGGAACGACGGCGTGTCGAAGCTCGCGTCCGTGACCGGGTAGAACATGACGTGCGCGGCGAGCCGGGGACCGCCGCGCTGCCGGGCCATCAGCGCCAGCGCCGCCGTCATGTTGCCGCCGACCGAGTCGCCCGCCGCCGCGAGCCGCCTGCTGTCCAGGCCCTTGCCCGGACCCTCGCTCGCGATCCACCGCGCGGTGGCGTAGTTCTGCTCGATCGCCACCGGGTAGCGGGCCTCCGGCGCCAGGCTGTACTCCGGGAAGACAACCGCCGCCCCGGTCGCCGTGGCCAGCTCGCGTACCAGCCGGTCGTGGGTGTGGGCGTTGCCGAAGACCCAGCCGGCGCCGTGGATGTAGAGGATGGTGGGCAGCGGACCGGTCGCGCCGGCCGGCTTGACGATCCGCACCGGTACGGCCCCCGTGGGCGCGGTCACGGTGACCCACTCCTCGTCGATCGCCGGCTTGGCGATAGCGCCCGACTGGAGCCCGTCGAGGACCTTGCGGCCCTGGGCCGGCGGCATCTGATAGAGGTACGGCGGGTTGGCGGTCGCCTCGACAAAGGCTTGGGCGGCGGGTTCGAGCACGGGTGCGCTCACGGTGGTGGCGGTCATCCGGGACTCCCTTCAGGACGCCACCAGCGTGAACCGGATCAGGGCGGCGGCGGTGGCGGGTTCGCCGAAGATGCTCCGTTCCGGGTGAACCCGCCCGACGCCCAGGGATCAGCCCATCGTGATATTCGAGTTACCGCTGCTCTGGAAGCCCTCGGTCGCGATAATCATGTAGTTGAAATTGCCGAGGTTCATGCCGTGACTGGCCCACGCGTTGAAGTGGTTGCCTGTGGTTATCGAGCCGCCCGTCTTCTTCGAATGCCGGACACTCCAGTACTGGTTGAAGGTGGCCGTACCGATGATCGACGGAGCATTGACCCGGGTCGTTTCGTAGATGTCGTACGTGCCGCCGTCGCTGGTGACCGTGCCCTTGAACGTACCGGTCGGCCGGAAGGTACCCCAGTTGTCGACGATGTAGTACTCCACCAGCGGGTTCGTCGTCCACCCGTAGAGCGACAGGTACGCGTTGCCCGACGGGTTGAAGCTCCCCGAGTAGTTCACGGTTCTGCGACTGCCGGTACTCCAGCCCTTGCCCGCGACGAAGTTGTTGATGCTGCTCCAGGACGTGCTGTAATTGCCGCCGGATCCCAGGGTCATGCAGACCGACCCGCCGCCAGCGGTCCAGAACGAATAGAAGAAGCCGTTGTTGGTACCCGTCTGGTTCGAGCACACGGTCGTGGCCGCGCTGGCCATGCCGGGCAGGATCGCCGCGGTCGCGACGACCGCCACGGCGCAGGCGCCCCCGAGGAGAAGCCGGATGCGGCCGCCGCGGCGGCTCTTCGAGTGGGCGGGAGCGTGGTTCATGGGCGTGCATCCTCCTCGTGAAGGCTGGCCGGGAAGGCGCGGCGGCGTGGGGCGGTCGTCGTGCGGTCGACGACCGGAAGGGCCAGGCCGCGCTGATAACCCATCGACAGAGGTCGAGGTCTGCCGATGGCGAAAGTATTAGGTCAACTCGCCAAGATGTCAACAACTTCCGGAAATCTTGTGAAAGTATTATCCGAGTGTCTGGCTCTTGACCAGGCATCATGCCTGCGTAGCCGGCTTTGACGGGTTGTCGGTCGCCCGGCTCGGCGCAGAGATTTCCGGAAGTTGGTCGGGAACATCGGGCCCGAGTGTGGCCATGCAGTGGGTCGACGATGTCGAATACGCCGACTTCGGCACGGCTCTTGCCGGCGAGGGCCGGGAACGGCTGGACACGATGAGGCGCCCAAGGCCGGGTTTTCGCCTGTCAGGGGCGCCTTGTTGGCCGATCAAATTGATAACCGTGAATGTGCCCCCGGCAGGATTCGAACCTGCGCCCCCGCCTCCGGAGGGCGGTGCTCTATCCCCTGAGCTACGGGGGCCCAGCGACCACAAGACTGTACCAGGCAGTCGCGGGCGCCTCCCAACCGGCGTCACGAACCCAGCGGCTGCGCCCCCAACTGCGTCAGCGTCTCGCGGAACACGTCGATCTCCGCCTGCTGGTTCCGCTTCATCGTCTCCGCGACCGTGCTTACCTGCGCGTCGTGCGTCTCCGCCAGCAGCCCGTCGATCATGTGGATGCCGCCCAGGTGGTGGCGGAGCATCAGCTGGCAGAACAGGATGTCCAGCTGCTTGCCCGTCGCGTTCGTCAACTGCTGGAGTTCCGCGTCCGTGGCCATACCCGGCATCAGGCCGTCGACGAGCGTACGCTGGCCGTCCGGCATCCAGGCCATCTTCGGCTGGGTACCGGTGGGCAGCAGGTGCCAGTCCTTGAGCCAGGTCTGCATGACCCCGATCTCCGCCTGCTGCCCGAGGGCGATGTTGTACGCGCTCGTCTTCACCTCGGGGTTGGTGGCCTTCGGGTACGCGATCATCGACATCTCCACCGCCTGGGCGTGGTGCGTCGACATGTCCCGGGCGAAGCCCGCCTCCACCGAGGTGTCCCCGGGAGCGCGGAGCGACGGCAGGATCGCGCCGGCCGCGTACCCGACGGCCAGCGCGATCACCACGGCGATGGCTCCGAAGAGCATGGACCGTTGCCGGAGGAACGCGAAGTCCACGCTCAGCTCGACTTGGTCATGCCGGGCGCGCTGGCACTCGCGGCGCCGCTCGGCTGGCCGAGGTCGTACGGGGTGCTGCCGGTACCGGTGACGTAGCTACCGGTGGAGCAGGGCGTGTTCGGCTCCATGGCGGCGTTCTGGCGCAGGTACCGGATGAAGTCGTCGATCCGCTTGTCGCTCGCGTTGTCGACCTTGAGCTGGAAGCCCCACGCCTGCAGCGAGATGGGGCTGGTCAGGCCCGGGTAGGGCGACATGAGCATGAAGTCGTTGCCCTGCACCTTGGACTTGAGGGTGTTGACCTCCGCCTGCGGCAGGTTGGGCCGGTACGTGATCCATACGGCGCCGTGCTCCAGCGCGTGTACCGCGTTCTCGCTGGGGATCTGCGCGGTGTACACATCGCCCTGGCAGCGCTGCCAGTTGGGGTTGTGGTCGCCGCCCACGGGCGGGCTCACCTTGTAGTTGATGACGCCGTACTTGTGGTTGCGGGTGAGCATGGCGGGATCGGTCTTGCGGTAGTCGACGATGCCCGTGATGCCGTCGGCGCGGGACTGCCAGCCCAGCCCGTTCAGGTGCACCTCGTACGCGCCGAAGCCGATGATGCCGGCGGCAACCAGGCCGACCACGGTGAACAGGACGATGGGGCCCCAGTTGCGACCCTTGTTCACCTTGACCGGGGTGATCGGCGGGCGACCGCCACCCTTGCCGCCGGCGGCGGACTTGCCGGCCGCGGGTCGGCTGGAGGCGGGGCGCCCGGCGCTCTTGGCGGCGGTGCTCCCGGACCTCGCCCGGGCCGACGACTTGGCGGCCGTCGACTTGGCGGCGGCCGAGGACTTCGCGGCAGCGGCACCGGAAGACTTGGCGGCGGAGTCGCTGGTGCCGGGCTTGCCACCGGCTACCGCCTTCTTGGCGGTCGGGCGGCGCTCTCCGCCGGTCTGCGGACTGCTGATACTCATGGGGCCTCGTCGCACTCGTACGGTCAGGGATGGGTCCCGGGGTGGGCCGCGTCCCGCATTGTGACCAGCACGTCGGGTCGCCACCAAGTCCAGGAGTGTACCCCGGATAGCATTGATCGGTGACTCCAGCTCAGCTCGCCGACGCCGTTCTGGCCGCTGCCGCGGCGGCGCTGTCCGATCGTGGCCTCGACCTGGCCGCGCTCCCAGGGTCGACCAGCGTGGAGCGGCCGCGCAACCCGGAGCACGGTGACTACGCCTCCACGCTGGCCCTCCAGCTGGGCAAGAAGGTGGGCCTGCCCCCGCGCGAGCTGGCCGCGGCGATCGCGGACATCCTCGGCCGGGAGCAGGGCATCAAGGCGGTGGAGATCGCCGGGCCGGGCTTCCTGAACATCCGGCTGGACGCGGCGGCAGCCGGCGAGTTGGCCCGGATCGTGGTGGAGCAGGGCGCGAACTACGGGCACGGCACGGCGGCCACGGGTCAGAAGATCAACTTGGAGTTCGTCTCGGCGAACCCGACCGGGCCGATCCACATCGGCGGGGTGCGCTGGGCGGCGGTGGGCGACGCGCTGGCCCGTTTGCTGAAAGCGCAGGGCGCGCAGGTCGGCACGGAGTACTACTTCAACGACGCGGGTTCGCAGATCGACCGGTTCGCGAAGTCGCTGCTGGCGGCTGCGCGCGGGGAGCCGACGCCGGAGGACGGGTACGCCGGGGAGTACGTCCGGGACATCGCGAACGCGGTGGTCAAGGCGCGGCCGGAGGTGCTGGACGCGCCGGACCCGCAGGAGATCTTCCGGGTCGAGGGCATCGCGCTCATGTTCGCGGAGATCAAGTCCTCGCTGACGGCGTTCGGGGTGCACTTCGACGTGTACTTCAACGAGAAGGATCTCCACGACCACGGCGAGCTCGAAAAAGCCCTGGACCGGCTGCGGGCGCAGGGCCGGGTGTACGAGGCGGACGGGGCGGTGTGGGTACGCACGTCGGACCTCGGTGACGACAAGGACCGGGTGTACGTGCGCGGGAGCGGCGCCTACACGTACTACGCGGCGGACTGCGCGTACTACCTGGACAAGCGGCAGCGCGGCTTCGACCGGATCGTTATCATGCTGGGCGCGGACCACCACGGGTACATCGGACGGCTGCGGGCGATGTGCGCGGCGTTCGGCGACGACCCCGACCGCAACATCGAGATCCGCATCGGGCAGCTGGTGAACCTGGTGCAGGACGGGCAGCCGGTCCGCATGTCGAAGCGGGCGGGCACGGTGGTGACGATCGACGACATGGTCGAGGCGATGGGGGTGGACGCGTCCCGGTACGCGCTGGCCCGCTACTCGGTCGACTCGCCGATCGACCTGGACCTGGACCTGTGGACCCGGCGGAGTAACGAGAACCCGGTCTACTACGTGCAGTACGTGGCGGCCCGCACGGCGGGTGTCGCGCGCAACGCGGCGGAGCTGGGCATGGCGCGGACGGCGGGCTTCGCCCCGGGGCTGCTCGACCACGAGAAGGAGCTGGACCTGCTCAAGGCGCTGGGCGACTTTCCGGGCGTGGTGGCGACCGCGGCGGACCTGCGCGAGCCGCACCGGATCGCCCGCTACCTGGAGGACCTGGCCGGCACGTACCACCGCTTCTATGACACCTGCCGCATCCTGCCGCGCGGGGACGAGGAGATCACGGACCTCATGCGGGCGCGGCTCTGGCTGAACGACGCGGCCCGTACGGTGATCGCGAACGGCCTGGGCCTGCTCGGCGTGTCCGCGCCGGAGAGGATGTAGCGGCGGTGCGTGCGCACGAGGCGGGTGCACTGCACGGGGACATGGGCACCCGGGGACCGGCCTGGCTGCGTACCCCCGAGGACGTCAATGCCCTGATGCCGCGGCTGTGGCCGGCCACGGCCGCGCGCGGCGCCGGCGGGGTCCTGGCCGTCGGCGGCGTCACGGTCCGCGAGCTGGCGGCGACATTCGGGACTCCGGTGTACGTACTGGATGAAGCGGATTTCCGGGCCCGGTGCCGGGCCTTTGTCGAGGCGTTCGGCGGTGCCGAAATCTTCTACGCGGGCAAGGCGTTCCTCTGCCGCGCGGTGGTGCGGATGCTCGTCGAGGAGGGGCTGTCCCTCGACGTCTGTACCGGCGGCGAGCTGGCGGTGGCGCTCGCGGCCGGGATGCCGCCGGAGCGGATCGGCCTGCACGGGAACAACAAGTCCACCGCAGAGCTGGCCCGGGCGCTGGACGCCGGGGTGGGCCGGATCGTGGTCGACTCGTTCCAGGAGATCGAGCGGCTGAGCGCGCTGGCCCGGGAGCGTGCCGTCCGGCCACCCGTGATGGTGCGGGTCACGGTGGGCGTGGAGGCGCACACGCACGAGTACATCGCGACCGCGCACGAGGACCAGAAGTTCGGCTTCTCGCTGGCGGGCGGGGCGGCCCGGGCGGCGGTGGACACGATCCTGCGCGAGGACGTGCTGGACCTGCGCGGCCTGCACTCGCACATCGGCTCGCAGATCTTCGACACCGGCGCGTTCGAGCTGTCCGCGCGGCGGGTGCTCGGGCTACAGGCGGACATCCGGGACGCGTACCGGATCCAGCCGCCCGAGCTGGACCTCGGTGGCGGGTTCGGCATCGCGTACACCTCGCAGGACGACCCGCGTACCCCGGCGGAGCTGGCGGACGAGATCGGGCGCATCGTCAAGGAGGACTGCGACGCGCTGGGCCTGGCCGTCCCGCACCTGTCGTTCGAGCCGGGCCGGGCCGTCGTCGGGCCGGCCATGGTCACGCTGTACGAGGTGGGCACGGTCAAGGACGTCGATGGCATCCGCACCTACGTGAGCGTGGACGGCGGGATGAGCGACAACATCCGGACCGCGCTCTACGACGCGTCGTACAGTGCGACGCTGGCCGGTCGGGCGTCGGCGGCGGGGCCGATGCTGGCCCGGGTGGTGGGCAAGCACTGCGAGTCGGGCGACATCGTGGTGAAGGATGAGTTCCTGCCGGCGGACACCCAGCCGGGAGATCTTCTCGCGGTACCCGGGACCGGCGCCTATTGTCGCAGCATGGCCAGCAACTACAACCACGTGCCCCGGCCGCCGGTGGTCGCGGTGCGCGACGGCCAGGCCCGGCTGATCGTACGACGGGAGACCGAAGATGACCTCCTTGCGCTCGACGTCGGCTGATCCCGTCAAGGTTGCCCTGCTGGGCTGCGGCACGGTCGGCGCCGAGGTGGTACGGCTGTTGCACGAGCAGACGGACGACCTGACCGCCCGGGTGGGCGCGCCGCTGGTGCTGGCCGGCATCGCGGTGCGCCGCATCGGCCGCGACCGGGGTGAGTTACCGGTGGACCCGGCCCTGCTCACCACGGACGCGCTCGGCCTGGTCAAGCGGGACGACGTGGACGTGGTGGTGGAGGTCGTGGGCGGCATCGAGCCGGCGCGCGGCTGGCTGGTGGAGGCCCTGCGCGGCGGCAAGAGCGTGGTCACCGCGAACAAGGCGCTGCTCGCCGAGGACGGCGGCAGCCTGTACGACGCGTCCGCCGAGGGCGGGGCGGACCTGTACTTCGAGGCGGCGGTGGCGGGGGCGATCCCGCTGCTGCGCCCGCTGCGCGAGTCGCTGCACGGGGACCGGATCACCCGGGTCACCGGGATCGTGAACGGCACGACCAACTACATCCTGTCCTCAATGGACAGTACCGGTGCCGGCTTCACCGAGGCGCTGGAGGAGGCGACCGCGCTCGGGTACGCCGAGGCGGACCCGACGGCCGACGTGGAGGGCTTCGACGCGGCGGCCAAGGCGGCGATCCTGGCGTCGCTGGCGTTCCACACGCGGGTACAGGCGGGCGACGTGTACCGCGAGGGCATCACCGAGGTGAGCGCGGCGGACGTGGCCAGCGCCAAGGAGATGGGCTGCACCATCAAGCTGCTCTGCCTGGCGGAGCGCGCGAACGACGCGGTGAGCGTACGGGTGCACCCCGCGATGATCCCGCGTACCCACCCGCTGGCCAGCGTGGGCGACGCATTCAACGCGGTGTTCGTGGAGGCGCGGGCGGCCGGCCAGCTGATGTTCTACGGGCGCGGGGCGGGTGGCGCGCCGACCGCGAGTGCGGTGCTGGGCGACCTGGTCGCGGTGGCCCGCAACCGCCTGTCGGGCAGCCGCGCCGCGAGCGAGTCGAACTACGCCTCGCTGCGCATCCGCACCATGGGCGAGGTGTCCACGCGGTACCACATCAGCCTGGACGTGGCCGACCGGGCCGGCGTGCTGGCGGCGGTGGCCGGGGTGTTCGCCAAGCACGACGTGTCCATCGCCACGGTGCGGCAGTCCGGCCGGGGTCCGGACGCGACGCTGGTGATCGTCACCCACGTCGCGCCGGACGCGGCGCTGGCGGCCACGGTCCGGGAACTGCGCGGGCTGGACATCGTCCGTTCGATCGCGAGCGTGCTCCGGGTGGAAGGGGAGGCGTAGGCCCATGGGAGCTTGGCGTGGCCTGATCGAGGCGTACCGGGACCGGCTGCCGGTCACGGATGCCACCCCGGTGATCACCCTGTACGAGGGGAACACCCCGCTGCTGCCGGCGCCGGCGCTGTCCGCGCGTACCGGCTGCGACGTGTACCTCAAGGTGGAGGGTGGCAACCCGACCGGCTCGTTCAAGGACCGGGGCATGACGGTGGCCGTCTCCCGCGCGGTGGAGCAGGGCGCGAAGGCGATCATCTGCGCGTCGACCGGCAACACCAGCGCCTCGGCCGCCGCGTACGCGGCCCGCGCCGGACTCACCTGCGCCGTGCTGGTACCGCAGGGCAAGATCGCGCTGGGCAAGCTGGCCCAGGCGCTGGTACACGGCGCCCGGCTGCTGCAGGTGGACGGCAACTTCGACGACTGCCTGGCGCTGGCCGCGAAGCTGTCCATGGACTACCCGGTGGCGCTGGTCAACTCGGTCAACTCCGACCGGATCCACGGCCAGAAGACGGCCTCCTTCGAGATCGTCGAGGCGCTGGGCGACGCGCCCGACATCCACTGCCTGCCGGTCGGCAACGCCGGCAACATCACCGCGTACTGGTTGGGCTACGTCGAGGAGCGCGACGCCGGCAACGCCACGAGGGCGCCGCGCATGCTGGGCTTCCAGGCGTCCGGCGCGGCGCCGATCGTGAAGGGCGAGGTGGTACCGCAGCCGTCCACGATCGCCACCGCGATCCGTATCGGCAACCCGGCCTCCTGGACCAAGGCGCTGGACGCGCGGGACCGGTCGGGTGGCCTGATCAACGCGGTCACCGACCGGGAGATCCTGTCGGCGTACCGGTTCCTGGCCCGCCAGGTGGGCGTGTTCGTGGAGCTGGCCAGCGCGGCGAGCGTGGCCGGGCTGCTCCAGTCGGCCGAGGCGGGCCTGGTACCGCCCGGGTCGACCGTGGTGTGCACGGTCACCGGGCACGGCCTCAAGGATCCGGAGTGGGCGATCTCGACGGCGCCGGCCCCGCTGACCATTTCCGTGGACGTGCTGGCCGCCGCCCGTACCCTCGACTTGGTTTGAGCCGGTCCCCGCTCTCGGTTCTGCTCCGGAACCGGGACTTCCGGCGGGTGTTCCTGGCCGAGCTGGTGATGTTCGGCGGGGACTGGTTCGTGATGATCCCGCTGCTCGGGCTGCTCCAGCGGCTGACCGGGCACGGGCTGCTGGGCAGCCTCACGCTCGCCGCCGACACCGGCATGAACGCGCTGCTGCTGCCGTACGCCGGGACGATCGCCGACCGGCTGGACCGGCGCCGGATCATGGTCACCTCGAACCTGTGCGCGATCGGCGCGGTCGGCCTGCTCTTCCTGGTCCACAGTGGACGGAGCGCCTGGCTGGGGCCGGTCGCGGTGGGCGGGGTGGCGGTGGCCAAGGCGTTCTACGGGCCGTGCGTGCAGGCGGCCATGCCCAACCTGGTACCCCGCGAGGACCTCGGCGCGGCCAACGCGCTCGCCGGTTCGGCGTGGGGCACGATGAGCGTGCTGGGCGCGTCCCTGGGCGGGGTGCTGGCCACCCTGTTCAGCCCGTACACCTGCTTCGCGGTGACGGCGGCCGGCCTGGTGGCGGCCGCGCTGCTGGTGCTCGGGGTACGGGCGCCGATGCAGTCGGCCCGCGAGCGCGCCGGTACCCACCCGGGTGCGCTGCACGCCATCCGCGAGTCGCTGGCGTACCTGCGCGCGCAGCCGCGGGTACGGGCACTGGTCACGGTGAAGTCGGCGGTGGGCCTGGGCAACGGGGTGCTCGCCGTGTACCCGGTGCTCGCCGTGCTGCTGCGCGTCGGCGACCTGGGTACCGGCCTGTTCTTCGCGGTACGCGGCGCCGGTGCGCTGATCGGGCCGCTGCTGCTGCGCGGGATACTGCTCAGCCGGCCGAGCCGCCTGCTGCCCGGGCTCGCCCTGTCCATGGGCACGTACGGCTGCGCGTACCTCGTGCTCTCCGCGGTGCGCTGGTTCCCGGTGGTACTGGTGCTGATCCTGGTGGCCCACCTCGCCGGCGGCGCGAACTGGGCGATGTCCAACGTCGCGCTGCAGGCGGAGGTACCCGACGCGCTGCGCGGGCGGGTGTTCGCCACCGACCTGATGCTCGCCACCATGGCGATCGCCACCAGCCAGCTGATGGTCGGCGCGCTGGTGGACTCGGTGGACCCGTGGCTGATCGTGGCCGGCTGCGGCAGCGTGACCCTGGTCTACGCAGTCGGATGGCGGATAGTGACGGCACGCCAGACCGTCCGATAGCATAGTGATATCACTCTGCTATCGGAGGGCGTCATGGAGAGGTCAGCGTTCCGGATTTCCGGTTTCGTCGCGCTGTTGCTGCTGCTGGTGGACATCGTCACGGTCGCGTTGCTGCTGCCGGCCGGCGGGATCGAGGGCGGGGTCGCGGCGGTCGTCGGCGTCATCGTGCTTCTCGTCCTGGTCACGGGCCTGACGGTGCTCAGCCCGAACGAGGCCCGCGTGATCCAGTTCTTCGGCCGGTACGCCGGCACGGTGAACCGGGCCGGTTTCTACTGGACCGTCCCGTTCTCCGCGAAGCGCGGGCTGTCGCTGCGGGTGCGCAACTTCGAGACCGCGCGGTTGAAGGTTTCGGACTCGGACGGCAACCCGGTGGAGATCGCCGCCGTGGTGGTGTGGCGGGTGGTGGACACCGCCAAGGCGGCGTTCGCGGTGGACAACCACGTGGCGTACGTCTCGGTACAGGCCGAGGCGGCGGTACGGCACCTGGCCACGTCCTACCCGTACGAGGCGCACGAGTCGGGGCAGCCGAGCCTGCGGGACGCCTCGGTGGTCAGCGAGGTGCTCACCGCCGAGCTACGCGAGCGGGTGGCTCTGGCCGGGGTCGAGGTGCTGGAGACGAGGATCACACACCTGGCGTACGCGCCCGAGATCGCCCAGGCGATGCTGGCCCGGCAGCAGGCCACCGCGATCGTCGGGGCCCGGTTCAAGATCGTCGAGGGTGCGGTCGGCATGGTGCAGCTGGCCCTGGACCGCCTGCGCGAGCAGGAAGTGGTCGAGCTGGACGAGGAGCGCAAGGCGCAGATGGTCGCCAACCTGCTGGTCGTGCTCTGCGGGGACCGGGCCGCCCAGCCCGTGGTGAACACCGGAACTCTCTACGCCTGATGGCGGAGCGGAAGAAGCTACTGCTGCGTCTCGATCCCGAGGTGTACGACGCGGTAGCCCGCTGGGCCGGGGACGACCTGCGCAGCATCAACGGCCAGATCGAGTACGCGCTGCGCCGCGCGCTCAAGGCGGCCGGCCGGCAGGTACGCGCCAGCCCGGCCGGCCGCCCGCCGGAACGGGAATCACCGGAACCGGAGGAGTGATCGGCACCTAAGATGTGCCGATGGTGCGTTTCGCCGCCACTCCGGTCCGGGTCCGGGTACCCGCTACCAGCGCGAACCTGGGCCCGGGCTTCGACGCGCTCGGCCTGGCCCTGGCGCTGCACGACGACGTCGTGGCGGCCGTCTCCGGTGCGGGGGTACGGGTGACCGTCTCCGGCGAGGGCGCCGGGGATCTGGCCTGTGACGAAAGCCACCTCGTGCTGCGCTGCATGTTGACCGCCTTCGACCTGCTCGGCGGGCGCCCGCCCGGGCTCGCGGTGGACTGCGTCAACCGGATACCGCAGGCGCGCGGCCTAGGCTCCTCGTCGGCGGCGATCGTGGCCGGCATCCTGGCCGCCCGCGCCCTGGTCAGCGGCGGCAACGAGCTGATGCCCGACCGGGCGGTGCTGCGGCTGGCCACCGAACTGGAAGGGCACCCGGACAATGTGGCGCCGTGCCTGCTGGGTGGGTTCACCATCTCCTGGCTGGAATCCGACACGGGGGCGCGCGCGGCGAGGCTGGCGCCGGCCGCGGGCGTACAACCTGTGATTTTTGTTCCGGAAGAGCGGGGACTGACCGCGCACGCCCGGGCGGCCCTGCCCGCGACGGTGCCGCACCGCGACGCGGCCCGCAACGCCGGCCGGGCGGCGCTGCTGGTGCACGCGCTCACCGCCGCCCCCGACCTGCTCTTACCGGCCACCGAGGACCGGCTGCACCAGGACTACCGGGCGCCCGGGGCGCCGGCCACGGCCGCCCTGGTCGCGGCCCTGCGCGCGGCGGGAATACCGGCGGTGGTGTCCGGCGCTGGGCCAAGCGTGCTCGCGTTCGACACGCCGGGGGAGACGCGGGCGGCGCAGTGGCTACCGGAGGGTTGGCGGGTCGTTGTGCCCGAGATCGATGCGCAGGGCGCCCGCGTCGAGGTAGACTGGCAACACGCCGAGCGGGACCCTGTTGCCGCAGGTCGAGCGAGTTGACTACGCTTTAGACTAACAACAGCCGCGAAGCGCGCGATCAGTGCGAGGCGGCGCACCCCCGAACCTTCACGTGGCACCCCTGGCCAAAGTCGGCTCGTCGTACCGCAGCATCCCGCGCGGATCGTCGAAGCAGTCGCGGCCCGGCCACTGATTTCGGGTGCACCGGTCGTCCGTCGTGCTGCTGTTGAACACCGACACCTCCGCGCCAATGGCAGGCGAGGCGGGTGTACCCGAGGCCGACCCGGCCGTTGGCAACGCCGGGCCGCCCGGCCCATCGAGGGAAGGAATCCATTGAGCGACACCACCGACGTAACGTCGGATGTCTCCAGTGTCCAGGCGCCGGAGGAGGCGGCGGGCTCGGCCCGGCGTCGGCGCACTGGCAGCGGCCTCACCGCGATGCTGCTCCCTGAGCTGCAGAGCATGGCCTCGTCGCTCGGTATCTCCGGCACAGCGCGCATGCGTAAGGGCGAGCTGATCGCGGCGATCCAGGAGCGACAGGCCGGCGACGGGCGGGTACCAGGGCCGCGAGGCACCGACGCCCCCCGCGAGGTACCGGCCCGCGGCGATTCGCCGCGGGGCGAGGTACGGGCCGAGGTTCGCGACGGCGACCGGCAGAACGGGCACGACGGTGCGACGCAGCTCGCGCTCGTCGAGTCCGCAGGTGAGGCCACTCAGGCCCCCTCGCGTCGGGCGACCCGGCCCGCCGGACCGCCCGAGCCCCGGGACAACGCCGCCGAACGGGGCACCGGCGAGCGCACCGAGCGCGCGGAGCGCGATGGCG
>DATEJJ010000598.1:0-3121 GCA_035278125.1 Rugosimonospora sp. | reverse complement strand
TGGACAGATCAATCTCACCATGCAGGATCAGGCGATCGCGGTCCCGCGCGGTGTGCCACTCCCAGGCGAGGGTCATGGCGTTGCCTGCTTCCGGTGGTTGTGCCTGACGGTTCGGCGGGATTCGGGGCTCGCCTACACCGGGGTCCGGGGCGCATGGCCTGCCGACGTTATCCTACCCCGGATTCGCCGCATCGACGTGGCCGACAATCACGCACGCGTGGTCGCACCAACAGTCGCGGTCACGGTGTTCCTTCCTCACCTGGCCGCGCCGAACCCGCCGAGTCGGCGGCAACGACACTGCGGTCGTCAGCCGGCGCCCGCGCCTGGAGCGCCGCTTCGGCCCGTTCGGACCGGTGCCGCAGTGCGGGCACAACGAGCCAGGCTCGTCCCGCCTGCTTGCCGCTCGACCCTACCCCAGACGACCGCCGGACCGAAAGGATCATGCTCACATCGTCCCACCGCAGACCCCACCGACTGCCCCGCCCGCGTCCCGCGCGATATCCAGCCGTCGCCGCCTCGCCGCTCGCGGCACAACCACCCGGGTTCAGCGTAGGGTGGGGTGGTCGGCGGACACCGGGGAGGCGCTCTCCGTCGCCGCCGACGGGGAGGATGTACCGTGCCGCATTACATGGTGGGCGGGTACGAGGACTATCCGGTCCTCCATCTGGTGCCTGTGCAGGGAGACCACGGGGTCGACCTACCGATACGGCTTTACCAGAGGTGGAGAGACGCCCGCGCCGAACTGGACGCGGTACAACGGGCGGTGGTGGCGCACATACGCGAGTACGCCGGGCGTGATGCCATACCGGAGGAGCTGTGGGAGTCGCGGGATCGGCGACCACGGCTGAGCTCAGCCCCGCGTGGCTCATCCCCGCGTGCCTGGGACTCCCGATGACCGATCTGACGGTCGAGTTCGTCGGCGGACCGCTGGACGGGACGACGGCAACGGTGCGGTCCACCCGCTCCGGCAGGCCGCCGAACTTGTTCGCCATCAACGCGACTACTGAAGGCAGTCCGAGCCGTTGCCGGCACAACTACCACATTGGCGCCGACCCGCACCCGGGATACCCGTGGCGGTACGAATACCTGGGAATCCGACCGGGATAGCGGGCCAGGGGAAGGAAACCCGTGACCGCCCAGCCACCAGACGACGACCAGAGAGCCGCCTAACGCCATAGGCCGGCTGCGATGGCCGCGCCGCCACCGCCTTGCTCGCCACACGGTTCCTCACCCACCTCGCCGGCCCGAACGAGGCCGAAGACCTGACCCAGGAAACGCTTCTGCGGGCACTGCACAGCCTGCCTTGGCACGCCGACCGCGCCATCGCGCGTGCCTGGCTGCTGGCCATCGCGCCGGGTTGCCGTCGACCGCATCCGGGCCGCGACGGCACGCCGCAGCGTCGCGAGCGCACCGTCCTGGGAACTGGCCGCGGAAACCAGCGCCGCGCGACGCCGCAACGACCCTCGAAGACAGCGTTGTGCCGCGGCGGCTGCTGGACCTGCGGGAAGCCCTCATTCGCCGCCCAGGTCCTGCTACTGTCCAATGTGGATGGTCGTTCGGTGTGGGGCACCCCGTCGTGACCATCCGCTCCGGGTCGCGCGCTCTCGGAAAGACCTTGCGGACCTGTCGCCGCTATTAGCTGCGACGGCAACGCGCTCACGCGCGTCAAGTACTGCCTCCCGCACTTCACACCGGACCCGCACCGATCCCGCACGACACTCACAGCCGCGGCGCGGCCCCGTTCTCACGAACAGCCGGTGGCAGCGACAGATTCACCCGGCTACCGCGCCGCAGCGTCGACCCTCGCGGCCCCGACCGCAACGCGTTCGGGCTCAACGAGCCACGGAACCCGGCCTTGACGAAGCCGGTGGCCGTCGACTCGTCCGCCACTTCGTAGGTCAACTCGACGTCGGAGCCGTCGCCGTTGACCAGCGCGCTGACCAGCGTCGCTGTGCCGATCCGCTGCGCGTCGTCCCCGGCCGTCAGCGGTACTTGCCGACCAACCTGCGAGTCGAATGCGTTCGACGCGAAACGCTGCTGATCGCCGGCTGGGTGACGGAACGAGAACCTCATGGCCGCCAGCGTACGGCCCTCCTTTGAGCGGCAGTGAGCCCTGCGTGGCAATGCGACTGTCGGCCACAACGACGTGTTGCTTGACCATCCACTACGCCCGCCGGAGGCGGGGATCGCGCGGCACGAGGGACATCTCGGGTAGGGTCGCGGCGTGCCGTCTCGCTTCGAGCAACAGGTCATGGAGGAGTTCACCAACTGGGCGCACGCCCAAGGGAAGGTGCCCGTCGGGCAGAGCGACCGGTGGCGGGACCGGATCGCCGTCCTGCTGCAGGCCCGCGCGAACCACCTCGACAGGCCGGATCCGACCCGGTGGCGCAGCGGCGATGTCCACGAGCTGCTCGTGACCTACGTGGCGCCCCGCCAGGTCGATGTGTGGAATCTTGCTGAGCAGGGCTTGGCCACGGTCCGCGACTACCTGCTGTTCCTGGATGCCACCGACCGGCTGCACCCGGCCAGTACCCGGGTGGCGACGCTGCTGAAGGAGGTGGACCGGCTCGCGTTGAAGTACGCGGCCGCGATGGCGGATACCAGCCGGTGGCGGCTGGCCAAACGGGTCTTCACCGCAATCCTGGCCGACGGGATCCCCCTCGACGCCGAACCAGCCGTGCTGGACGCGTGGGCGCAGCGCTTCAGCGCCCGCGACGCCGCCGGCCGCCGCGAGGTCCTCGGCGAGCTGATGGACCAGCATCCGGAGTACGCCACCGGGCACGTCCTCATCCACACCACCCAGGTCGCGGTGCTGCGCGCCGGCATGCCCGCCGCCAAACACCTGGTCTGGCCCGACCGGGACTGCGACTGCGGCTGCCAGCAGGTACACCAGTTCCCACCGATCACGCTGCCCGACCCGAGCAGCCTGGCCAAGAACGTGGCCGTGGACGGTGCCGGGCTGCTACGGCAGCTGGCCACCCTGGCCGGATGGGTCGACGGCGGCCGTACCCTCGACGAACGCGGCGAGATCCGCAAGAGCGACCGGGGTGACCTGACGACCGCGCTGGGTCTGCCCACCGACGCGACACAGCGTGGCGAGCCAGTCGCGGTGACCCGGCTG
>DATEJJ010000597.1:0-26670 GCA_035278125.1 Rugosimonospora sp. | reverse complement strand
CCGGTCGGCGGCGCCGGCCCGGGACCTGCTGGCGGCCCTGCCGGGCGGCGGGCACACCCTCGTGGCCGGCGACGTGCGCGACCCGGGCGCGGTGGCACAGTTCGTCGACGCGGCCGCCGGCGCGCTCGGCGGGCTCGACGTGGTGGTGAACAACGCGGGCGTGTTCCTCCCGCACGCGATCACCGAGACGAGCTACGACGAGTGGCAGGCGGCCTGGCAACGTACCATCGCCACCAACCTGCTCGGCCCGGCCAACGTCGCGTGGTGCGCGGTACGGCACCTGCGCCCCGGCGGCCGGATCGTGAACGTGTCCTCGCGGGGCGCGTTCCGGGGCGAGCCGCGGCAACCCGGGTACGGGGCGAGCAAGGCCGGTCTCAACTCGCTCAGCCAGTCCCTGGCGGTGGCGCTGGCCCCGCTCGGCATCGCGGTGACCGCCGTGGCACCCGGGTACGTCGACACCGACATGGCCAGCGAGGTGCTCGCCTCCGGACGCGGCGACGCGATCCGGGCGGAGAGCCCGCTGGGCCGGGTGGCCACGCCCGAGGAGGTGGCCGCGGCCGTACTGTGGCTGGCCTCCCCGCAGGCCGAGTGGGCGACCGGTACGGTCGTGGACCTCAACGGCGCCTCGTACCTGCGCACCTGAGCCGGGTACCGCGCGCTACTGCCGGGGCGCCACGGTGATCCGGTTCAGGTCGGGCCCGTACTTCATGGTCGCGTTGCTGAACCTGATGGTGTTGGACCCCGCCTTGAGGGTGACCGTGACCCGGTACGTACCCATCGTGTTGGTGGCACCGGCACCCAGCGGCGGGAAGCTCAGGATGGTCGGGCCGTTGCCGTTGACCCACAGCGCCAACCGGTGCGCGACCGTGTCGGCGAGCATGTAGTAGATCACCACGTTGTAGGTGCCCGCGTTACGGGCGGCAACGGCGTTGAACGTGACATCCCCGGCCGGCGTGCCGTGGCCGACCTTGGTGACCACCTTGCCGCCCGGTACGCCGGCCACATCGCGCAGTTCCGTGCTGGGGCCGAGCGCCGTGTGCGTGGTGTCCGCCGCCAGGTAGACGCCGACCGTGCCGGTCGCGGCATTGGACGGGGCGGCCGGGCTGGGTACGGGGCTGCCGTACGCCCGGCCGCCGGACGGGCCGTCGCTGGGCACGGCTGCTCCCGCCGAGGCCGCGGCCATGCCGTTCTGGCCGGCGTCGACCGTGTTCGGCCGCGGCGCCGGGCCGTTGGTCGACGACCTCGAAAGCACGAATATGTACCCGATGAGCAGGCCCAACACGACCGCCCCGCCCGCGATGATCGTGTAGTTCACCCACCGGGTACCCGAACGCCACCGCTCCTGGAGCGTGTGGAGGAGCCGGGTGACCGCGGTGTCGGTCGGGCGCGTCTCGTGCCGGCGGCGGTACTCGTGCGCGCCGCTGTACCCGCTACGGGGACGGTCGGAGTCGCGGTGGGGCTTCATGCATTCACCGTCCGTACCACCACGGGCGCTCCCGAGCCGGCGCAGAGTGACGATCGACCCGTCTTGCCCCCGGGTCGACGGTGGAGAGTGTTGCCATCACCACTCATCGTGCGCTTCACACGCCGTCCGACGCACCATGTGGCCGGCTTGAGCAGCGGTCACCTATCGCATGAGAGTAGGCGCGGTCGGTCCCGCATACCAGACCGCGCTCCTTACGGTCGACGGTCGGCCGGACCGGCCGCCGACACAGGGCGTACATCGACATTCTTGCATACCATGGGGAAGTGTGCTGGAATACGTTTTCCCACATCGAGGAGCGCGCCATGTCCGGTTCCCGTACCACGGTCGTTGCCCGATGGCTTCGCGCGGCTCCGGTGGTCGCCCTGGCGGTGGCCGCCACCTGCCTGGTCCCGGTCGCGGCGGCCGAGGCGGCCGGCACCGCCTACTACGTCGACGCCGGCGCGGGCAACGACGCCAACAGCGGGGTCAGCACGGCCGCGCCGTGGCAGAGCCTGAACAAGGTAAATTCCACCACATTCCAGGCCGGCGACCGCATCCTGCTGCACGCCGGACAGGCGTGGACCGGACAGCTGTGGCCGAAGGGCTCGGGTACCAGCGGCGCGCCGATCACCATCGACAGCTACGGCAGCGGCGCGAAGCCCCGGATCAACGGCGCCGGCCAGGTCGCCGACGCGGTTCGGCTGTTCAACCAGGAGTACTGGACCATCCGCGACCTCGACGTCACCAACACCGTACCGGCGACGGGCACGCCCGGCGCGAACCTGCGCGACCTGCGCGGTATCCACGTCGGCGGCGACAACAGCCAGACGCTCGCCGGGTTCGTCGTCGACGCGGTCAGCGTGCACGACGTCACCGGCGAGGTGGACTGGATCGGCGGCTCGACCGCGGACAACGCACCCGGCGTGCGCTTCCAGACGGGCTGGGACGCGTCCAAGAAGACCGGCGGCATCGTCTTCGACACGACGGTACCCACCATCGCGCAGCCGCCGGGTACGCCGACGATCCTCAACGGCATCACGGTGTCGAACTCGGTCATCAGGAACACGTCATTCGCCGGCATCGTGGTGAAGCAGTACACCGGGGACGGTGCGGGCGCGGTCGCGACCGGATGGGGTAGCCGTGCGAGTGCCGGGGACACGAAGTTCCGGCCGCACACCAACGTGAGCATCCACGACAACTACATCGGTCAGGGCGGCACCGCGTACGGCTGCAACGGCATCTACCTGACCGACGTGCGCGGCGCGACCATCGACCACAACGTCGTGCAGCAGGCGGGTACCTCGGGCATCGAGAGCTACTTCACGGACAACGTCACCATCCAGTCCAACGAGATCTACCAGACCACCCGCAAGGCCGGCGGCGCCGACTTCAACGGCATCGACGCGGACAAGGGCACCACGGCGCAGCGGATCCAGTACAACTACGTGCACGGCAACGGGGACGGCATCCTGCTGTGCGAGTTCTCGTTCGGCAGCGTGGTGGTCCGGTACAACGTGGTGGACAGCAACAGCCGGTACCAGATCTACCTGCACTCCGACCCGGCCGCGACGGCCAGCATCTACAACAACACCATCGACAACGACGCCAGCACGTTTCTCGTGTACGGCTTCGGCACGTATCTCACGTCGGCGTACACGTTGACAAACAACATCCTGTACTCCACCCGGGCCGGCGCGACCATCTCCAGCAGCGCGACCGTCACGTACCAGCGCAACCTCTACGGTGGCGCCGCGCTGACCGTACCGGGCAGTGACACCAGCGCGATCCAGGCCGACCCGAGCTTCGCCGCCGCGCCGATCAGCGGGCCCTCCGGTACCGCCGCCACCGGCCCGCAGCTCGCCTCGGGGTACGCGCTGCGGCTCGCGCCGGGCTCACCGGCCGTCAACGCCGGCGTCACCGTCGCCGGCAACGGCGGCCGCGACTATGCCGGAACCGCGCTCTACCACGGCGCACCGGACATCGGCGCCTTCGAGATGTGAACGGCACGACACGAGCACCGTCCTAGCGCAGCTGGTACCGGTGGAGGTGGCCGCACATGCCGAGGGCCGTCTGCTCGGGCGCGGGCAGCCGCCGTACCTGTGCCGAGCGCAGGTGGCTGTGGTCGCCGCCGCGCAGCGCGTCGATCTGGTCGCCGGTCCGGCGCGCCGCCTCGAACGCGGTGGCGAGCCAGCGCTCCCGCCATCCGTCGAGCCGGTCGGCCACCAGGCGCGCCGCGGCCGCGTGGAACTCGTGCAGCGGCTGTGGATCCCCGTCCCGCACGGCGTCGCGGAGTCGGGTGAAGCCGGCGGTGGCCAGGTCGCGCCGGGCCCGCGCCCGCGCCTCGGCCGGCTGCCCGGACACCTTGTCGAGCAGCGAGGTCGCCGCGTCGTAACTCACCCGGTCGGCGAGGTGCTCGGGCGGGAAGGTGAGTACCGCGTCGCCCGCCTCGGGCAGGCCGTCGTTCTGCATGACCACGGTGAGCCGCAGCTGACCGTCGCCGTTGACGAGGCGGTGGATGGTGCCCGGGCTGAACCACACGGCGTCCCCCGGGCACAGCGGTGTCTCCGCGTACCCGGCGGCGGTGATGGTCTGCACCGCACCCGTACCCGCCACGACGAGGTACCCCTCGGCGCAGACGAGGTGCATGTGCGGGCTGCCGCAGGGTTGGTAGACCCGCAACGCCGAGACACTGGTGCCCCCGGGGAAGATGGCGTTCATCGCGCCAGCTCCGCGGCGGTGGCCTCGATCCGCGCCCGGTCCCAGAGGTCGTCGCCCACCACGATCCGGTAGGCCAGCTCGATCGATCCGGCCGGCGGGATGGTGATTTCCGCGAAGAACGCCGGTGACGGGTTGACGGCCGGGAACGGATCGTTGCGGACGAACCAGTGGTGCTTGGCCACCCGCGGATCCGACGCGTCGATGACCAGCAGAGTGGCTCCACCGTCCCGTTCGTCGTGCCGTCCGGTGTAGGCGAGCCACGGCGACTCGGCACCCATGGCGTCGGTACCGGCGCGGTCCGCGGTGTGGACCGTACCGCCGGTGAAGGCGCGCGGACCCCGCCAGAACAGTCCCGTGTACCCGGCCATCGGCCGCCCGTGCGTGGTGGGGCTGCCCAGCCGCAGCTCGGTACCCCGGATGTTGGTCAGCCGGGTGCCGAAGTCGAGAATCCAGCGCCCCCGGTCCGGGTCGGCGCCGTGTACCTCGATGGTGCGCCGCTCGCCGACCCACGCCTCGCCCCGCCCGGTCAGCCAGGTGAGCGCCTCCACGACGGTCAGCCGGTCGGGCGCCGGGTCGAGCCGGTCGAAGCCCTCGTGCCGCACGGAGCCGACGTTGTCCAGCTGAACGTAGCCCTGACCGTCCACGTAGGACGGACCGCCCCAGAAGTTCTGTCCGGACAGGTGCGAGACGGTCATCTGCAGCCCCTTGTGCCAGCGGTGGTCGTGCGGGCGGTACCCGGAGACCACGGCGCCGGAGAGGGTACGGATCGGGTGGAAGTACGGCTTCGGCGCCTCCACCTGGGGCGCGTCCTCGCCATACACGTACCGCAGGATCTCGGTACCGCCGGCGCGCACCCCGAGGGCGTACCCGTACTCATGGACGACGTTCACGAGGCACCTCTCATGCGTTCGTAGAAGGGGTTTCCGGGTACCAGCTCGGCACGGCGTACCACCATGTCCGTCGCGGAGGACTGGTAGATGCCGGCGGCGAGTTCGAGGCTGCGCCGGCCGTCGGGCCCGCTCGCCGCCGGACGCTGCCCGCGGTCCATGGCGTCCAGCAGGGCGGAGAGCTGTACGGCGTGCGAGCCGCGGACGTCCTCGCCCGGCGGCCAGAGCCCGCCGCCGACACCGGGCCGCGGAGTGAAGCGCCAGTCGCCGTTGTCGTATCCGTAGAGGTGGCTCACCTCGACCGTGGCGCGCTGGAAGTCGAAGCGCAGATAGCTCTCCTCGCGCGGGGACAGCACGCTGTTGACCACGGTCACCACGGCACCCGACGCCATCGTGACCACTGCGGCGGATACGTCCTCCGCCTCGACGTCGCGGTCCAGCCGGCGCGCGACCGCCCGTACCTCCGCCCAGTCGCCCAGGAGGTGGAGCATCAGGTCGAACTGGTGGATGCCGTGCCCCATGGTGGGACCACCGCCCTCGGTGTCCCACCGGCCGCGCCACGGCACGTCGAAGTACGCCTGGTCGCGGTACCAGAGGGTGTTGCAGACGGCGACCAGCGGGCGGCCCAGCGCGCCGGCGCCGACCAGGCCCCGGACGTGGCGCGCTGCCGAGCCGAACCGGTGCTGGAAGACGAAGGACGCGTACGGGCCGCCGGAGCGTTCGCCCGTCGCGGCGCGGTCGTAGTCGGCCAGTGACAGCGTGGGCGGCTTCTCGCACCACACCCACGCCCCGGCCGCCAGGCTGGCCTCGATGGCGGGCAGGTGCTGCCCGGGTGGCGTGCACACCACCACGAGCTCGGGCCGGCACGCGGCCAGCATGGTGGACAGATCCGTGCCGTGGTGCGGGACCCGCCACTCCGCCGCGACCGCCGCGGCCCGCACCGCATCGATGTCCACAATGGACTCCACGCCCACCCGGTCGCCGTGCGCGGCCAGGGCGGGCAGGTGGCTGCCGCGCGCGATGCCGCCCGCGCCCACGACGGCGGCGCGGTACCGCCGGACCCCGTTCCCGGTCACCGGCGCCTCGCCGCCATCGACACGGGGTCGACGAAGCGCAGCCCGACCGCGAGAAAGACCAGTGCGACGGCCATGTAGTAGACCGCCATCGCCGCGATGAGCGGCGGCGCGGCGCCGTTGGGGTTGGCCGCCGCGCCGTACAGCGCGACCACCAGCGTCTGCGAGTGCTCGTCGGAGATGAAGAAGGTCAGTTCGAACGAGCCGAGTACCCGCACGAACGCCAGCACCGCCGCGGCCAGGATGCCCGGCCGCAGCAGCGGCGCCAGCACCGAGGCGAACAGGCGCAGCCGGCCGGCACCGAGGACCCGCGCGGCGGCCTCCACCTCGGTGGAGATGCGGTTGACGAACGGCACGATGACCAGTACCACCAGCGGGACGGCCGGCACCAGGTTGGCGATGACCACGCCGAGCAGCGAACCGCCCAGACCGATGCGGTACAGCAGCGCGGTGAGCTGCGTGGCGTAGGTCAGCGGCGGCAACATCACCGGCAATAGCAGAAACACCATGACCGCGCTACGGCCGGGGAAGGCGCGCCGGGCCAGGGCATAACCCGCGGGTACCCCGACCAGAAGCGCCACGGCGACCACCGCGACCGCCGACTCCAGGGTCGCGCCCAGCGCGGTGCGGACGCCGTCTTCGGCCCATGCCTGGCGGAGCCAGCCGGTGGTCAACCCGTCCGGCCACCAGCCGCCGCGCCAGTCCGTGGCCAGCGACTCCACCAGTACCGACCCGAACAGCGCCAGCAGCAGCACCACTAAGCAGCCCGCCGCGACCCAGGTGATGAGTCCGGTGAGCGTGGGCCGGCGCAGTGCCGGGGCGGTCATCCCTTGCCACCCGTCGCCGCGCCCCGGTACAGCCGCGACTGCACCAGCATGAGCACGCCCAGGATCACCAGTTCGACGGCCGTCATGACGAGTGCGATGGAGGCTGCCGCGCCGTAGTCGAAGCGCTGCTGCGCGGCCTGGTACAGCGGGATCGACAGCACGTGCGTGGCGCTGTCGGGCTGGCCGACGAGCACGGCCGAGGGGAACACCGCGAACGACTCGACCAGCGCGAGGGTCAGCGCCGTCACGATGCCCGGCGACATGAGCGGGAACAGGATCCGCCAGAACCGCGCGGCCGGCCCGGCGCCGAGGCTGGCCGCCGCCGCCTCCAGGGCCGGGTCGATGTTGCTGAACATGCCCCCCAGCAACAGGAACGAGAACGGCAGCAGGCTGAGTACCAGCACGATGAAGGTACCCAGGTACGAGTACAGGAACCGCACCGCCGGCAGCCCGAGCGCGTGCAGCGCGAGGTTGACCCAGCCGCGCGGCGCGAAGATCTGCGTCATGCCCTCGGACAGCAGTACCCCGCCGAACGTCACCGGCAGCAGGAACAGCACCGTGATGACCCGCTTGCCGCGGAACCCGCCCCGCATGCGGTACGCCAGCGGCAGCGCGCCGAACACGCTCACCACCGACGCCGGCCCGGCCAGCCGCAGCGTGTACCAGACGGTGCCGCGCAGGTACGGGTCGGCGAAGAAGGACCGGTAGTTCGCGAGCGCCGAGCCGCCATCCAGGGGCTGGAACGAGATGATGACACCGTAGGCGAACGGGTACAGGAACAGCCCGGCCATCAGCAGCAGCGCGGGGGCGAGCAGGAGGAGCACGGTGTCGACGCCCCGCTCAGCCACCCGCATGGCTGCCCACCTCGCGCTGCCAGATGTCGAACGCCTTCTGTTGCAGGACCGGCGGGAGCGGCGGGTGCGGGGTACCGGTCCGCAGCGCGGTCGGGTAGAAGTCCGGCCGGCCCCACCGCCGCAGGTACGCCTGGCCCGCGGGGCCTGCCGCCGAGGCGTCGACGGTGCTCGTGGCGGCGGTGAGCATGCCCTGGTCGAACTGCAGCACCTGCTGGTCGGGGCGCAGCAGATACGTCATCAGCGCGAGGTCCACGTACAGAGTCTGCGCGGAGACGCCCTTGGGCACCATCATGAAGTGCGCGTCGGAGACCCACTGCTGGTTGTCGAACAGGGCCACCCTGTCCTGCGCGGACCAGACACCGGTCCGGTGGTTCTGCGTGTCGTGCGCGATGATCGTCGGGATCACCTGCACGGTACCGTCGCCGAACTGCTTGGCCAGGATGGTCGAACTGGCCGGGTACGACGAGACGGTGGCGCCCAGTTCCTTCAGGTACGCCCACGTCTTCGTCCAGCCGTTGACCGGGTCGCCCGGGTCGCTGTCGCCCAGCAGGTAGGGCAGGGACATGAGGAAGGTACGGCCGGAGCCGGAGTTGGCCGGCTGCGCGTACGTGAACCGGCCCTTGTGCGCCTGCGCCCACGCGAGGAGTTCCGCCGGGGTACGCGGTGGCGCGCTCACGGTGCCCGCGTCGTACCCGACCAGCGGCCCGGACGGCGTGTACACGCACACCACCCCGTACCCGCCGGCCAGGTCCTGCAACTGCCGGCGGGCGGTGTCCTGGAGGCCGTTCAGGTCCGGCAGCGACGACGCGTAGCCGGGCAGCAGCCGCAGCAGCAGGGACTGCCGCTCCGCGCCGCCGAGCACGTCCGTGCCGCCCAGCACCAGGCCGATCGACAGCCGCCCGGCGACCTGCTGGGCCTTGACCTTGCCGGTGGCGTCCGGCCCCGACGAGGTCTGGTAGCTGATGGATCGGACCAGGTCCGGGTGCGCCGCCTTGAAGTTCTCCAGGATCGGCTTGTTGGTGGCCAGGTCGCCGCCGCCGTCGAGCACCGTGAGGTCGACCGGCTGCGCCGGCTTCACCGGTACCAGCGCGGCCGGGGCCGCCGGCGCGGGTCCGGGCGCGGTGCAGCCGGCCACCGCCAGCGCCCCGGCCAGCAGGAGGGTCCCCAGAGCACGGTGCTTTCGGCAAAAGGTCATCGGCCCGTCCTGCCTTCGCGGTACTGATGCTCATGGGAAAACGCTTTCCAAGCGAGTCTCCGCTGCCCTGCCCCGCCCGTCAAGGATGGGTCAGGCGCTCTCCCGTACCACCAGGTGTCCCCGCAGCAGGAGGTGCGCGGTACTCGACCGGTCGTGGGTGGCGAAGCGGATCGCCTCCGCGCCGGCCTCGGCCAGCGGCAGCGCCACCGTCGTCAGGCGCGGCGTCACGTCCGCGGCCAGCGGGATGTCGTCGAAGCCGGTCAGCGCGGCGTCCGCGGGTACCCGGATCCCGGCGTCCCGCAGCGTGGTCAGCGCGCCGATCGCGATGGTGTCGTTGGCCGCCACCACCGCGTCGATCCCGTCCAGGCCGGCGGCCAGCAGCCGGGTCGCCGCGGCGACGCCGCCCGGCCGGCTGGCCTCACAGTGGATGACCCGGATGGCGCGGCGCTCGACCCCGCTGGCGTGCAGGCTGTCGGTGAAGCCGGCGACGCGCGCACCGGTGGCCGGGTGCCCGCGCGGTCCGCCCAGGATCGCCACCCGTCGATGGCCGGTATCCGCCAGATGCCGGCCGACCAGCTGCGCGGACCCGTGGTTGTCAAAGCTGATCGAGTCGAACGGCAGGTCGGTGTCGCCGACGATGACCACCCGGCCGCCGTCGTTCTGGTAGGCGCGCAGCTCGTCCAGCAGGCGGCCCCCGGCCGTATCCGCGGCGACCCGGCCGGAGGTGAACACGAGGGCCCGCGGCCGCAGCGCCCGCAGCCGGCGGATCGTCTCCAGCTGGCGCTCCGGCGCACCCCGGGTCGACGCCACCGACACGAACGCCCCGCCGGTACGCGCCTCCCGCTCCATGGCCGCCACCATGAGCGCGATCGACGGCGTGGTGAGGTCGTCCGCGACCAGCGTGATCGACTCGCTCCCCCGGCGCATCGCGCGGGCCGACACGTCCACGGTGTAGTCCAGCGCCGCGGCGGCCGCCCGTACCCGCCGCTCCAGCTCGGGCGCCACCGTCCGGGGGCTCCGGCTCAGCACCCGCGAGGCGGTCGCCACCGACACACCCGCCTGCGCCGCGACGTCGTGCAGGGTGACGGTCGGCCGGGCGGGATGGGGCACCCGACCACACTAGGTCATTCTCCGCGGCCCCGGGCGTGGCCGCCGTGCCTGGCACAATGAGCGACATGCGTGACGGGCCGCCCCACCGCCCACCGGCGCCCGCGACCCTGCACGACGTCGCCCGGGCGGCCGGCGTATCCGTCTCCACCGCCTCGCGGGCCCTCAACGGCAGCTCACGCACTGTCACCGGGGACTACCTGAGCCGGGTACGCGCGGCGGCGGCCCGGCTCAACTACGCGCCGCACCTGTCCGCCCAGGCCATCGCGCGGGGGTCGACCCGGACCGCCGCGCTGGTGGTCAGCGACATCGCCGATCCGTACTTCTCGTCGATCGCGGCCGGCGTCCTGCACCGGGCCGAGGCGGCCGACCTGACCGTCACCATGGCCATCACCGACCGGTCCCCGGAGCGCGAGCTGCAGATCGTACGGACCCTGCGCGGCCAGCGCCCGCACACCATCATCCTGGCCGGCAGCCGGAGCGAGGAGACCGGTACCCGCGCCGCGCTGGTCCGCGAGCTGACCGCGTACCGCCGGGCCGGTGGCCGGGTGGTCCTCATCAGCCAGCCGGAGCTGCCCTTCCCCACGGTGAGCATCGACAACGCCGGCGGGGCACGGGACCTCGCGCTCGCGCTCGTGGACCGGGGCTACCGGCGCTTCGCGATCATCCATGGCCCCGACGCGCTCCGCACCTCCCGGGACCGCGTTGACGGCTTCCTCGCGGGCCTACCCGCGGGCGCGCCGCCGCCCCTCACACTGGAGACCGCGTTCACCCGGGAGGGCGGCTACCACGCGGCGACCCGCCTCGCCAAGCGCCGCCGCGGCGACGTCGAACTCGCGTTCGCGGTCAACGACGTCATGGCCATCGGTGCGATGTCGGCCCTCCGCGACACCGGCGTGGCACCGGGTACCGGCATCGCGGTCGCCGGGTTCGATGACATCACGCAGGCCCGGGACGTCACGCCACCGCTCACCTCGGTCGCCGTACCGCTGCAGGAGATCGGCGGGTACGCGATGGACCTCGCGCTCTCCGGCGAGGAGCGGACCGACCTCTCCCCGGTCGCCGGTACGGTCGTGCTGCGCGCGAGCACGCCGGGGCCCCGCGCCACCACTTGACGCCGGGTCAAATCCTCCGTGACGGCGACCTGACGGGGGTACGCGCCCGCCGGGTACCGGGCGCCGCTCCGTCCACTGTGTCCGGTGGCGCGGTGCTGTGCCGGACGACGAGAGTGGTCCCGAGTTCGACGCGGCTCTGCGGCGGCGTGTTGCCCGCCACGAGTGACAGCAGCATCTGCGCGGCCGTCTCACCCATCTCCGCGAAGGGTTGCCGCACGGTGGTCAGCGGCGGGGCGCACCAGCAGGCGACCGCGATGTCGTCGAAGCCGACCACGCTGAGGTTCTGTGGGATGCGCAGACCGTTGCGGCGGGCGGCCTCGTACACGCCCAGCGCCTGCAGGTCGTTGCCGCAGATGATGGCGGTCGGCGGCGCGGGCTGCCCGAGCAGGTCCTCGGCCATCCGCAGGCCGTCCTGGAACAGGAAGTGGCCGCTGCGTACCAGTCGCGGATCCAGGGGTGCACCCGCGGTGTCCAGGGCGGTGCGGCACGCCTCGAGGCGGGCGCGGGCGACCAGCAGCTCGGGCAGGCCGCTCATCACCGCGATCCGCCGGTGGCCGAGTTCGAGCAGGTGCCGGGCGGCCTGTACGCCGCCGTTCCAGTTGGTCGCGCCGACCGATGGCGTGTCGTGTGTCGGTTCGCCCATCGGGTCCAGCGCCACCAGCGGGATACCGCTGACGGCCAGTTGCGCGTGGTGCTGCGGGGTGAAGTGCGAGTGGACCGCGATGACTCCGAGCGGGCGGCGGGCGAGCAGCTGTTCGGCCCACGGCCGGCCACCCTCCGCCGAGCTGACGGCTTCGGTGAAGACGACCGCGAGGTCGTGCGCGCGGGCCACCTGGGCCACACCGCCCATGATGCGGCTGGTGATTTCGCCTTCCAGCCCGTAGAAGACCACCTCGATCGCGGCGGCCGGGCCGGCCACTTTCGGCCGCCGGTACCCGTGCTCATGGAGCAGGGCCTCGACCCGCTGGCGGGTGTCGGCGCCGACGCCGGCCTGGCCGTTCAACACCTTGGACACGGTGGTCGAGGACACGCCGGCCAGCCGGGCGACCATCGCCACGGTCAGCTCACCCCGCCGCCGCCCGCGCCAGCGGCCGCTGCCCGTGCTGCCCGCCACCCGGGCAGTCTATGCCAGGGTGTCCGTAAGTTTCGTTCCCCCCTTGAAGGGGAAGGTTTACTAGCTCGAAATAACGCTGTACGGTGACCGTCATCGATGGCTTGGCGGGAGGCACACCATGCGTGGACTGTCGGGGCGCGGAGCGCTGGCGGCGGCTGTGGCCACCGCCATCACCGGTGTGACAACGGTGGTGATGCTCGGGTCCGCCGCATACGCCGCGTCAGCGGCCACGATCAACGGCGCGAGCGTGCTGCAGCAGATCGACGGGTTCGGATTCTCCTCCGCCTTCGCCCGGGCCAACACGATCCGCAGCCTGTCCGCGGCCAACCAGCGACAGGTGCTCGACCTGCTGTTCAGCCCCACCACCGGTGCGGGGCTGGACATCCTGCGGCTGGGTGTCAGCTCGACGGGCAGTTCGATCGAGCCGAACAACCCGGGTGGGCCGACCGCCACACCGAAGTACGTGTGGAACGGCGACGACGACGGGCAGGTGTGGCTGGCCAAGCAGGCGCAGTCGTACGGGGTGTCCCGGTTCTACGCCAACCCGTGGAGCGCCCCGGGGTACATGAAGGACACCGGCAACGAGGCGAACGGGGGCACGCTGTGCGGGCTGTCCGGTACCTCCTGCGCGAGTGGTGACTGGCGCCGGGCGTACGCGAACTACCTGGTCCAGTACACCAGGTTCTACGCCCAGGCCGGCATCCCGGTCACCGACCTGGGGTTCACCAACGAGCCGAACTTCACCGCGACGTATTCGTCGATGCGGTTCACGCCGGCGCAGGCGGTCGAGTTCGCGAAGATCCTCGGTCCCCTGGCGCAGGCGGCCGGGCTGAAGATGACCTGCTGCGACGCGGTCGGCTGGAGCAGCCAGCTCGGGTACACCCAGGCGATCGTGGCCGATCCGACGGCGGCGGGCGTGGTCACCACGCACACCGGCCACTCCTACGGCAGCTTCCCCACCGCGCCGCTGCCGGTCAGCAACCGGCACACCTGGATGTCGGAGTGGGCGCCCAGCGGCAGCTCGTGGAACACGAACTGGGATGACGGGAGCGGCTTCGACGGGTTCACCATCGCCCAGCAGATCCACACCGCGCTGACCGGTGGCAGCGTCGACGCCTACCTGTACTGGTACGGCATCTCGACCGGCGCGACCCAGGCGTTCATCCAGGGCAACGGCAGCACGTACAGCGTCTCCAAGCGGTTGTGGGCGATGGCCAACTACAGCCGGTTCATCCGGCCCGGCGCCAACCGCATCGGTGCCACCACCCCGGACGGGAACCTGCGACTGTCGGCGTACCGCAACACGGACGGCTCGGTGGCCGTCGTGGTGCTGAACACCGGCACCGGCGCCACCCCGGTGACGTACGCCCTGCAGAACACCGGCGTCACCACCGGTACCGCCACGCCGTACCTGACCAACGGCGCGAACAACACCGCGGTACAGCCGGCCATCAGCATCGGCGGCGGCAGCTTCAACGCGACGGTACCGGCGCGCTCGCTGGTCACCTACGTCATCCGGTAAGCCGCGGCGACCAGGACTCTTCAGGAAGCCGGCGCGACGCCCCTGACCGGTCCACAGTGGAGTCTCAGCCGGAGACTGCCGAGTTCTACCATAGACACAGTCCCTTGCCGGGTCTGTACTGAGTCATCACTCCGTAAGGGATAGCCGCGTAACCAGGACGTAAGGCTACCCGTAGTACCTTGACCAGGCTTCGCGAGCCGTTGCCGGTGGGCCCTCCTGACCTGCGCATATACTCATCCGTCGCATCGTCGGAGTGTGTCACCTACAGGCCCTTACCCTTGTACCGCAACGGTTTTCCGTGCCTTTACACGCCAGCCGTGGCTGTGGCACGGTTCCCGCCAGATACTCCAACCCCCGCGTGCCGCACACCATCCGGCCTCGGGTGGGCGCCAAACCCTAGCTCCCGCAGGTCGATGGAGAGGCGGTTACATTGATTAATGGACCAGTATTCGATGGCGCGGTGCTCGCCGCGGTACCCCCACCATCGACTCCACTCGGGCCGTTCGTGGACAGCTTCGTGTCCTGGACCAGTTGGGTCACGCTGATGGGTTTCCTCGGGGTCGTGGCCCTCGCCCTGCTCGCGGCCGGCCCCGCGGCCCGGCGGATCGGTACGGACGCGGTCGCCGCGGTGACCGCCCGGCTGACGAGGGTAGGCGCCGTCCTCGCCCTGCTCGCGCTCCCGGCCGTGCTCACCAACGCGGCGCACGGGGCCAGCAAGTCGGGCGGCTACGACTACGGTGCCGCCTGGGCTGCCCTCTACGACGGCAGCACCGCCGGCCTGCTCGCCGGGCTGGAAGTCACCCTGACCGCCATCGGCCTGGTCCTCGTCCTGCCGCTGGTGCTCCGCAGGACCGCCGCGGGTCCCGCGCGTGGCGGGCTGTTGACCGCGGCGCTGCTCGCCGGTGCGGTCGCGCTGGGTACGACGAAGTTCCCGGACAAGGCACCCGCGCCGGGAACGATGGGCCGCACGGTCTTCTCGACCGTGATGTGGATGCTGCACCTGTGGGGCGGCGGCATCTGGATCGGCGGGCTCATCGGCATGCTCCTGCTGGCGGTACCCGGCGCCGTACCGACCGTACGCCGCGGAGCGTTCTGGTCGCCCGCCATCCGCCGCTTCTCCGTCACCGCGATGAGCTGCGTGAGCGCGACCGTCCTTTCGGGAGTGTTTCTCTACTGGAGCCACGTCGACGGCCCGGGCCAGCTGCTGACCACGATGTACGGGCGCGTCCTCGGCGTGAAGCTGCTGATTTTCGGCACGATGCTGATCCTGGGCGTGGTCAACCAGTTCTGGCTGCACCCCCGGATCGAGGCGCTGCGCGCGGCCGGTGACACGCGACCGCTCCGCGTGCTCCTGGTACGCACGTTCCCGGCCACCGTCGCCCTCGAGGTGCTGCTGGGCCTGAGTGTCCTGATGGTGGCCCCGTTCCTGCACGGTTCCGCGCGCAACCAGGCATTCCAGGCCGAGGCCGCGAAGGTCGCGCCGGCCGGTACGAAGGCGAAGGACCTCCCGAAGGCGCCACCGAAGGTCGCGTCCACCTCGACCTGGGTGTGGGGTACCACCGAGACAATCGCCGTCATCACCATCATGGCCACCGGATACCAGATCTCGGGACGCCTCGCCCGGCGCCGCACCGCGGCCAGCACCAGCACCCCGGCGCGCTCGGCCAACCTGGTCGGCACCTGACCGGCCACGCCCAGCGCCAGCCACCCGAACCGCCGGACAGGCTCAGTTCGTGGCGCCGCCGACCTGGTTGCGTCCGTTGCGCTTGGCCTCGTACAGGTACTCGTCGGCGCGCTGGATGAGTGCCTTGACGGTGCTGCTGTCCGAGGGGACCGTACTGGCCACACCGATGCTGACGGTCACCCGTCCCAACGGCGCACCCTCGTGCGGTTCGGCCAGGGCGGCGACCGCCGCGCTGATCCGCTGGGCGACCTGGCGGGCCGCGGCGGCGCTCGCCCCGGGTAGCACGATGGCGAACTCCTCGCCACCGTACCGCGCGACCGTGTCCACCTCCCGGACGTTCTCCGCGAGTACCGACGCGACCAGGCGCAGGCACCGGTCCCCCGCCTGGTGACCGTAACCATCGTTGTACAGCTTGAAGAAGTCGATGTCGATCATCGCGATGCCCAGCTGCTGCGCGCGGCCGGAAGCCTGCCGCCACGCCGTGTCGAGGATGTCCTCCAGCTGCCGCCGGTTGGCCAGGCCGGTCAGCGCGTCGGTGGTGCTGAGCTTCTCCAGCTCCTGGTTCGCGGCCTCCAGCGCCTCGGTCCGGTCCGCGACCTTCTGCTCCAGGGAGGCGTACACCAGCGCGTTCTCCAGCGAGACGGCGAGCTGCCCGGCGATGAGGTTGACCGCGTCGAGACGGTCCACCGAGAAGGCACCGTGGCTGAGCCGGTTCTCCAGCACCAGCATGGCCCGCAGGACGCCGCGGGCGACCACGGGCACGATCAGCAGGGAACAGGTGTCCACACCGGACAGATAAGGGTCGCTGGCGAACCGGGCGTCGGTGGCGGCGTCCTCCACCAGGAGCGGCCGGCGGGTGCGCTCGGCGTACCGGAAAGCCGACAGCGGCACCAGGCGCCGGTCCCCGGCCTCGTCGATGGACATCGCCGCTTCGGCGGCGCCGTCCTCGGCCGGCAGGAACCACGCCTGCGACTCGTCGGACCACAGGGCGACCCGTACCGTGGTCGCACCGGCCATCGCGCTGAGCGTTTCGACGACCCGTGCCCGCAGCCGGTCGAGGTTGGTCTCGGAGCTCAGCGCCTGCGACGCCTCCAGCACGCCGAGCATGTCGATCGCGTCGGCGGACACGGTGATCGTCGCGGTGCTCTTGGTCGGGCTCGACTGCTCGGCGACCGGTACGGTGCGCAGGAAGCTGTGCTGCTCGTCAAGTTGCCGCACCTTGCCCGCGGCGCCCCACGCGTTGTAGCAGCGGCGCGCCTCCACGAGCAGCGGCCGGCCGGTGTGCTCCAGGCCCGCGGCGCGGTGGAAGCGGGCGGCGCGTTCCACGATGAACGGTGTGTGCCAGCCGTGGTGGCCCGACCGCGCCCGGCGCATCGCGGCCTCGAACTCGGTGGTGGCCGTCCAGCACTCGCCGGCCGCCCACGCGGCTTCGGCGTCGACCAGGTGGACCAGGTGGGCGAAGTTGCCCGGCGCGTCCGCGGCCCGCCCGGCGAGCCAGGCCCGGGCCGTGCGCAGCTGCTCGGTCAGCTCCTCGACCCCGGCCCCGGCCGCGTCGCGGATGCGGTACGCCAGCGCGAGCGCCTCGACCAGGTAGCTGGTCAGCATGGTGTATGTGCCGGGGATGAACGGCCGCAGCGGCACGGTCGCCGCAGCGTGCTCGACCAGCGCCTGGTCGTCGCCGAACACCGCCGCGGCGATGGCGAGGGTGGCGTGCACGTTGGCGGCCGCGGTCGGGTTGTCGGCCGTGGCCGCGAGGTGGTCGGCCAGGTGGAACGAATCGTCGTCGAAGCCGCCCAGCGCACTCGTCTCGCCGCGCAGCGCACGGCCCAGCTGCCGGTAGGCCACGAACGCGGCCACGGCCTGGTCGTTGCCGGCACGTACCGCGTAGGCGAGCCGCGCGTCCGCGTCGGCCAGGTAGCTGTCGATGGTGGCCGCGCAGTCCAGCAGCTGCGGTATCGAGGCGTACCCGGTGCAGCAGGCGTTGAGCATGTCACCGCGGGGAGCCAGCCCCTCGTGGGCACGGCGGGCTTCGGCCACGTTGTCCGGCAACGGATCGAACCAGGCCCCGGTACCCAGCGCGTACAGGAAACGCGACTGCGACGTCTGCGGTTCGTAGCCGCGGGCCTCGCTCGCCGCGAGGATCCGGCGCATCACCCGGTAGCCGGTGCGGTAGTCGTCGCGCAGCACGATGGTGACGAAGCCGGCGTGGCTGATCGGGCCGACCAGCGGCGCGCAGGGACCGTGCTGCGACCAGAGCCGGCGCGCCTCGACCACGAGCCACGCCATGATGGGCCGGCCGGTGTAGTAGGCCGGCGGCATCAGGTAGTTGATGATCCGGGCGACCGCGACGCCGTGCGGGTCGGTCACCTCGGGCCGCTGCAGGTCCGCCGCCCGGGTGTCCTGATCGATCCACTGGTACAGCGCGTCCATGCCCTGCCCGATCTCGGCGAACACCTGCTCGTCGTCGGGTACCGGCAGCCCGAGCCGGCGCAGCAGATCCAGGCCGAGCTCCAGCGCCTCCACGAACCGGGTACGCACGCTGAGGCTGGCGATCCGCAGGCAGGTGGCGTCGACCAGGTGCACCGGGTCGGCACCCCGGGCGGAGAGGCTCTCGTACAGGCGGTCCGCCACCTCGTGCCGGCCCAGGCAGTAGAGCGCCGCGTGCCGCTCGGTCTCCAGCGCGACGAGCAGCGTCGAGGTGGCCGGCTCGACGGCGGCCAGCAGGTCCAGCGCGGCCGCCAGGAACTTCTCCGCCATGGCCGGGTTGATCAGCCGCAGGTCGGCGGCCGTGGCGCGGAACAGGCTCGCGGCCTCCCGGCGCTCCTTGGGCTCCCGGATGAGCGCCGTCGCGTACAGGTACTGCTCCGCCGACAGCGAACCCAGCTCGGGCCGGCCCGCCAACCGCCGGGCCAGGCTCAGGTGCACCTCGATCCGCTCGGCGGCGCCCAGCGTACCGTGTGCCGCCTGCTGGACCCGGTCGTGGCGGAACCGGACCGTGGACTGGGCACCGCGCTGCATCACGAGCAGTCCGTCCTCAAGGGACGGTACGAGCCGCTCCTCCATATCCACTGTGGACAGTTCGGTCGCCGCGGCCAGCACGTCAAGCTCCACCTCACCACCGAGGCAGGCCAGCACCTCCAGCAGGGTCCGCGCGCCGTCGGGCAGCCGGCCGATCCGGGCGGCGAGCAGGTCCACGACGTCGCCCTGCCCCACGTACCCGCGGATGGTCGCCGGGTCCCACGTCCACCCGCCCTCACCCGGTACCAGTACCCCGTCCCGGCGCAGGCCGTTGATCAGCTCCACCGTGTCGAACGGGTTGCCGGAGGTACGGTCGGCCACCGCCGCCGCCAACCCGGCCGCCTCGTCCAGCGGCAGCCGCAGCATCTCGGCGAGCAGCACGTTCAACTCCGTCGGCGGCAGGTTGTGCAGCGCGATCCGCTCCGGCGGGCAGCCCGTACGCTCCCAGCGCGCCAGCTTGCTGGCCAGCGGGTGGGTCGAGGTCACCTCACCGTCCCGGTACGCGCCCACCAGCAGCAGCCCCGCCAGGCTGTCGTCGCCGACCACCGCGTCGACCAGGCCGATCGGGGTCGCCGCCGCCCACTGCAGGTCATCGAGCAGCACGACCACCGGCTGCTCCGGCGACGCCACCGCACGCAGCACGTCCAGCGCGGCCTGGATCACCCGCGCCTCTGCCTCCAGCGGGTCACCCGCGACCTCCTCCGCCGCCGGTACCCCCAGCAACAGCTCGAACTCCGGCAGCACGCTGGCCACCAGGCCGGCGTTGGGACCCACCGCGCGCAGGATCCGCGCCCGGTACTCGGCCAACCGGGCGTCCGGCTCCGCCAGCAGCATCCGGCCCAGCGCGCGCAGCGCCTGCCGGACACCGTCCGAGTCGGCGTCCGACCGGTACTGGTCGAACTTGCCCATGACGAACCAGCCACGACCGGCCGTCACGACCGGCTTCAGCTCGTCGATCAGCGCGGTCTTCCCGACCCCGGGCGCCCCGCTGACCAGCACCGCGCGCCGCGACCCGGCCCGCACCTGCGCGAACGCCGTGCGCAACAGCTCCGTTTCGGCGTCCCGGCCGACGAGGCGGGACGGCGCCGCCAGGCGCAGCGGGAAGTCGCGCTCGCCCAACTCGAACGGCGCGTCCACGCCGCCCGCGAGATCCCGGGCCAGCCGGGCGAGGTCGTGCGCGAGACCGTCCGCACTCTGGTACCGGCGGTCCGGCTCCTTCTCCAGCAGCCGCAGGATGATCGCGGACAGCACGGCCGGTACCGCCGGGTTCAGCTCAACGGGCGGTACGGGCGCCTCGGCGAGGTGCGCGTGGATGAGCCCGAGCGGATCCTCCACCTCGAACGGCGGCCGACCGGTCACCAGCCGGTACAGGGTCGCACCCAACCCGTACAGGTCGGCGCGCTGGTCCACGCCACGGCCGGTACGCCCGGTCTGCTCCGGCGCCAGGTACGCGAGCGTACCCACGATCTGGCTGGTGTGCGTGAAGCCCGGCCGGTCCTCCGCGAACGTCGACGCGATGTCGAAGTCGATCAGCACCGGCTGCCGCGACGCGCCACCCACCACGATGTTGGCCGGGTTGATGTCCTTGTGCACCACGCCCCGCCGGTGCAGCTCCGAAAGGATACGCGCGACCGCGAGCGCCAGCTCGACCAGCGAACCCGGCTGCGGCGGGCCGTCCGCGTCCTCGACCGCCAGCGACACGCCGCCGGCGTCCGCAACCGTGATCGTGCCGGCCGGTCCGCTACCGGCGAGCTGCGGTATCCCCGGCACACCCGCCAGGCGCTCCAGGATGGAAAGCTCGTGCCGCACCCGCCCGGCCGCGGTGGCGCCACGCGGCTCCTTGACCACCACGGTCCGGCCATCGGCCAGCCGGGTACGCACCACCCGGGTCCGCTCGCTCTGGTACAACACCTCCTCGGGCTCCCCGGCGGCGGTGGCCTCCGGCCGGGCGTACGAGCGGGAATCGGTGTTCGCGGTCATAGCGCGCTCCGTATGCCGAAAATGCCTGCGGACGACCAGTCCAGTCACGACCCCATCGGCGGGTACGCGCCGCGGCCGAGCCTCCGGCCCCCGTTCTTCGGTTGCCAAACGGGTGCAAGTAGCGATCCGGTGCGCCACCGTGGCGACGGACAACGAGTGCGTACTAACGCGACGGAGTTGCAGTACCCTGTTCGCGCCGCCACCGAAAAGCCGCCGCATCCGGCCCGGTCGGGCCATCCGGCGGCGCGTCGCACGCAACGATGTCCGGACCCTCGCCGTGCCAGGAGAACCGCAACGGGAGACCCGATGGCGACTGTACTCGTGGTCGATGACGATCCGATCAGCCGCGACTTTCTGTGCACCCTGCTGGGCTACCGCGGGCATCAGACCCGTGAGGCCGCCGACGGCGGCAGTGCCCTGCTGCTGACGGCCCAGGACCCACCGGACGCGGTGATCACCGACGTCCTGATGCCCGGCCTGGACGGCTACGAACTGGCCCGGATGCTGCGCAGCCAACCGGCGACCAGCCACATACCGATAGCGTTCAGCACGGCACACTACGGGCAGGAGGAGATCCGTCCCCTGGCTCGGGCCTGTGGCGTCCAAGATGTGATCTTCAAGCCGGCCCACCCCACCACCGTGCTCGCCACCATCGATACGCTGCTGGGCCAGTGCGGCCCGGCCGGCCAGGGCCAGCCGGATGCCGCCGGCGCCGTCGAGGAGGTCATCGTCGCCGCGGACGACGGGCGATGCATCCAGGTCACCGGCGAGGCCGCGACGGAAGCCGGCGGGCAGGCCGAGTACCTGGCCGACCGGCTGGCCGAGACCCACCAACTCACCCGGTCCGGCATCTGGGATCTCGACCTCGCCACCGGCACGGTCGTGGTGTCGGCCTGCCTCCGCGACCTGCTTCACCTCCCCTCGACCATGCTCCGCCCCGAGCAGTTGTGGCGGCGCGTGCATCCCGACGACATCCTCGGCATCACCACGATGGCCGAGCAGACCTGGCGCACCGGCCTGCCGGGCACCACCGAGGTCCGCTTCGCGGGCATGGACGGCGTCGTGCACGAACTGATCGTGTCCTGCCGGGCGACCTCACCGGGGCGGCGGTACGCGGAGCGGGACCGGAGTGTGTGGGGTGTCGCCCAGGATGTCACCCAGGTACGCCAGACCCAGCGCGCCCACCTGCGGGCACAGGCGCAATGGCACGCGGAGCGACGCGTCGTCAACATGGTCCACCGGGCGCTGCTGCCCCGGACGCTGCCCACGGTCACGGGAGCGGACCTGGGCGCGGTGTATGTGCCCGCCCCCGAGTGGATGGACATCGGCGCGGGCTGGTACGACGCGCAGCCGCTCGATGACGGTGCGGTCCTCGTGTCGGTCGGCAGGGTGGCCGGACACGACCAGCCCGCGGTCGCCGTCATGGGGCCGATTCTCGAGGTACTGCGGGCATATGCCGTCGACGATCCCGATCCGGCGCGGCTGCTGACCCGACTCAACCAGTTCCTGGTCTGCGCCCGCGGGGACGACACGTTCGTCACCGTGGTCGTCGCGCTGTACGAGCCGGAGAACGGTCACCTGCGCCTGGCCAACGCCGGGCACCGCGCACCACTGGTGATCTCGCCCGGCTGCGGCGGCGTACCCGTGGCGGTTTCGATGACGCAGCGCGGCCCGGCGTTGGGTGTCCTGCCGGACGCCGATTTCACCGGGCAGTACCTGACCATGGCCCCCGGTACGGTGTTCTGCGCCTATACCGACGGCATGACGACCCGCCACTGCGACCCGGCGTCGACCGGCGGGCAACGCCTGCCCCAGGTCGCCGCGGCGGCGCTCGGCCAACTCACCGCCAACGATCCGCAAGCCCGGCCGGATGCCCAGAACCTGGCCGAGCGCATCCTCGCGGACATGCACGCCGGCGGCCCGGCGGACGACGACATCTGTCTGGCCGTGCTCTGGGTGGCCGGGGCAGGCGCCTGAGTACCGGATCAGAGCCGACCCGCGCGCAGCGAGCCGTCGACCACCCGCAGCAGGTCGGTGACCTCGAACGGTTTGGTGAGGATCCACTGCGCCCCGCCGGCGAGGAGCCGGTGATGCACCGCGGGATCGGTCTCGGCGGTGAGGACGATCACCGGGATGGCGCGGGTGCTCCGGTCCGCACGTAGCCGGGCGAGAACCTGCTCACCGCCGAGGTCGGGCAGCCTGAGGTCGAGCAGCACCAGGTCCGGCTGCAGCCGGGCGGCACGTTCCAGGCCGGTACGCCCATCCGGGGCGGAACCGAAGGCAACGCCGGGGATACCGCTGACGATCCGCTCGACAAGTATCGTCATCGTGGGACTGTCATCGATGTACAGCACGGTACCGGCGACCGCGGCAGCTTCCACGTTCGAGGATTGTTCGAAGGACACCGGGTACCTCATTTCGCAGCCGCAGAAGGTTCATCCGGTCGGCGTACCGACGCCGCCCGCGCGTCGAGAACCGCGCGGACCTTCCCGGTGATCGCCGCAGCGGTGTAAGGCTTCTCGAGGAATGCGACGGTCGGATCATCCGGGTCGTGCGTGAGCACACCACGGGTGTGGGCGGAGATGAAGACGACGGGTAGGCCCGGCCGCAGCGCGGTGATCCGGTTCGCGAGTTGCTGGCCGTTGACGACCGGCATGATGACGTCGGTGACCAGCAGGCTGACGTCCGGGTCCGCGCGTACGGTCGCGAGAGCCTGGTTGCCGTCGGCACACGCCAGGACGCGGTAGCCGGCCGTTTTCAGGATCCGTTCGGTCAGCGTGCGGACGGCCGGGTCATCCTCGACGAGGAGGATCGTCTCGGTCCCCGTCGCCAACCGCTGCGGCTCGTTGTCCACGCGGGAACTGCTGGCGGGTACGGCGGTCGCCGGCAGGTACACCGCGAATGTGGTACCCGCGCCGGGCCGCGAGGCGACCTGGATGTGCCCGCCCGCCTGCGTCACGATACCGTACACAGTGGACAGTCCTAGACCGCTGCCCTTGCCCTGGTCCTTCGTGGTGAAGAACGGCTCGAAGATGTGGGCGGCCACCTCGTCCGACATGCCACAGCCGGTATCGGCGACCGTGGTCAGCACGTACTCGCCGGGCCGGGCGACCGGCGGGCCGGCCGGATCGTCACCGAGGTCGACCCGGTCGGTACTGATCGTCAACGTCCCGCCACCCGGCATCGCATCGCGCGCATTGACCGCCAGGTTGACCAGCACCTGCTCCAGTTGGCCCGGGTCCACCCACACCGGCGCGGGACTCGCGGCGGCGGTCACCACCAACTCGATGTCCTCGCGGATCAGCCGGCGCAGCATCCCCTCGACCCCCGCGACCAGACTGACCACGTCGACCACGCACGGCTTGGCCGCCTGGGTGCGGGAGAAGGCCAGCAACTGGCGCGTCAGGGCGCCGGCCCGGCCGGCGGCGTCCCGGATCATCGCGAGGTCGCTGGCGGACTTCTCGTCGGCACCGGCGAGCAGCAGGGCAGCGTACCCGTCGATGACGGTCAGCATGTTGTTGAAGTCGTGGGCCACCCCGCCGGCGAGCTGACCCACCGCGTCGAGCTTCTGCGCCTGACGCAGCTGCGCCTCGACATTCTTCTGCTCGGTGACGTCGGCAACCATGGCGAGGACACCGTGATCGTCGACGCGCGACGTCAGCGCGACCTGGGCACACAGCACGCGGCCGCCGTCACTGTGCAGCCCCACTTCGAGGCGGTGGGTGCCACCGTCGGCCACCCTCGCCAGCTCCTGCCAAACCGCGGGCCGGTCGGCCTCGGCGACCAGGCTCATGACCGCCGTACCCGGCAGCTCAGCCACCGGCCGGCCCAGCATCGCGGCGAACCGGCCGTTGGCATAGCTGATCCGGCCAGCGTCGTCGAGAAGCACCACGCCCTCGCTCGTGGTCTCCACGATTCCTCGATAACGCTCCTCGCTGGCGCGCAGCGTAGCCTCCGCCGCCTGGCGCAGCCTCAGATCCTCGAAGACGGCCGCGCCCCGCACCAGGGCCGGGAACCGGCTGCGCAATGTCCAGTACCACACCGACACCGCGGCCGTCACGACGTCCCACGCCGCGCTGTGGTAACTCGCACCGAACGCGCGCCGCATCGCCAGCCCCTCCTCCATTTCCAAACCCACGTAGGGAAGGAGCAGGTGTGCGGTGTGCGAGCCGTGATGCACCGCGCAGCTGAAGAAGATCGCCGCGGTGGCCAGCCCGAGCGGATTGTTGCGCCACTGCCGCGAACGCCACAACCCTCGGGCGATCGCGAAGGATATCGCCAGATAAGCAGCGAGAATCACCGCGTTTGCCAGCGCGGTTACCTGCCACCAGCTCACGGTGTACCACCTGATACCCACTGCCGACAGGCAATCCATCATCGGCCGGACCGCCACACACCCTAGCCGGCCACGGTCGAGATCGACAGAAGCGAGCGGGACTTCACCCGATCGGCGTACGCTCTTTCATCGTCCGGTGGTGTCGAGTTCAGCGGCCAGACGGAAGCGACAGTTCGTTGATCAGCGAGAGCAACTGTTGCGCGCTGGCCTGTATGAGCAGCAGCTGGCGCTCCTGCTCGTCGTTGAGCGGTCCCGGCAGGCGCAGCAGGAGCGTGCCGGTGAAACCGACGATGGCCTGCAATGGGGTACGCAGTTCATGGCACGTGCGGGCGAGGTCCGCTTGTGGTGGCGGGTCCGGTTCCGCCGGACCGCCTGGTGTGGGTTCAGCCACCGCCACAGTCTCCACCCCCGAGGTGAGCCGGAGAATCATCCGCGTGGGCGACAACGAAGGCATCACGCCGGCCGGACATGAATGAGTGGACGATGAGCGGGCGATGAACGCCGGCCGGGAGGCTGTCCGCACTGTCCCAACCGGATCAAAGGAGTACCAGAGAAATGCGGACACGCAGGTGGCTCAGCGTCGGCGTCGCGGCACTGCTCGGCGGGCTGATCCTCGCCCCCGCGGCCGCCGCGAACGCGGCGGACAGCTGGGGGAAGGCGGCGAACGCCGGCAACGGCCAGTGCATCGACGTGAAGACCGAGGACGGTACCGGCAACGGCGCCCGGGTCCAGGAGTGGAACTGCAACGGCGGCGACGAGCAGCTGTGGGTACGGGCGTCGTCGGCGGACGGAACCGTCAACCTCGTGAACAAGTGGACGGGCAAGTGCCTCCAGCCGATCGGGGGCTCGCCCGTCATCGGCGCCACCATGGAGGTGTGGGACTGCAACGGTTCGAGGGCGCAGCAGTGGACGTTCACCGGCAGCGGACCACGCATGATCCACAACCTCAACAGCGGGCTCTGCCTGCGGGTACCCACCACGGACCGGATCAACGGGCGCTGGCTGGACCAGCAGCCCTGCGACCCGGGCAACACGCTGGAGACGTGGTGGTTCTGAGCCGCCGGTAGCCGGGTCGCCGGGGTGCCCCACGCCATCGCGCCGGGGCGCCCCGGCGGGCGGTCAGGACCGGTCCGGCCCGGCGGCGCGGGAGAGCGTGGTCAGCCGGTCCGCGACGCCGGAGCTGAAGACCGCGGTACCGGCGGCGACCGCGCGTACCGCAGAAATAATCTCCTCCCGTCCGGCCGATTTCATCAGGTATCCGCGGGCGCCCGCGGCCAGCGCGGCCGTGATCGCCTCGTCCTCCTCGGACATCGTGAGCACCAGCACCGCGGGCCGGCCGCCCCGGGCGGCGAGCAACCGGGTGCCCTCGATCCCGGACCCGTCCGGCAGGTGCAGGTCCATCACCACCACGTCGGGTGCGGTGCGGGCGGTCGCGTCGAGCGCGTCCGCCAACCCGCCGGCATCGGCGACGACCGTGATACCGGTGTCCGACTCCAGCGCCAGCCGCAGCCCCGACCGGAACATCGGGTGGTCGTCGACGAGCACGACCCGGACCGGGGCGGCGGCCTCTCGCCGGTCCGGCGGGGCGGGGTTCCGGCCGGGCCGCGCGGCCGGGGTGCCGCGGAGGATGGCGACCTCCAGGCGGCGCAGTTCCGGCCCGGGGTCCAGGCCGAGGTCGTCGGCGAGCCGGCGCCGGGCCTGCTGGTACACCCGGAGGGCGTCGCCGGTACGGCCGCCGCGGTACAGCGCGAGCATCAACTGCCCGATCAGCCGTT